>NZ_JBNPVS010000008.1:0-258715 GCF_050434225.1 Paraburkholderia sp. GAS32
TCCTTGTGAAGATCCAGTCCAACGTACACCGTGCTATCGTTTCGCATGCTGGCCTCCGTGGAGGAAATCGCCGGGGCATGGCCCAGTCCACGCCCATGCGGCTCTGACAGCAATGCTAACCCGCGTTCAGTTTCCCCACGGCGGGCCAGCCCTTGCCTCACGCAAAGTCATACTGCCTTACGCGTCACGTGAATACATTGCCGCGCGTGGCGAGCCGCGCGAAGGCGAGGCGTTCGATGGGCACGATCTGGTGATGTATCAACAACCGGCCTCGCCGTCGATGTGGGCGGCGTTGTGCGGTGAGCCGACTGCGCGGGGGCGTCTCGTGTTCCAGACGCAATCCACTGCGATGCTGTTCGAGGCAGCCCTTGCCGGCTTCGGTATTGCCGAGCTGCCGTGTTTTCGCGCCGACTATGAACCGGAACTGGTGCGCGTAATGCCGCATCGCGCGGAGCCATTCGATGTCTGGCTGGTTGCGCACGCTGATCTCTACAAGACCGCACGAATGCAGGTGCTGATTGCGGCGGTGGCAGAAGAATTCGCGCAAGCGCGTTGAGGCGCGCTAATGCACTTCAAGTTGTATCCGCACGTCGATGCGTTTAGTGCGACGCCGTATTGAGTTCGTTTAGACGCTGCGTATCCAGCACCGGCCACAACGGCGGATCGGCCAGCGGCGGCGCTGCCTTGACCATTCCCGGCGCGTTGTCGAACACCTCGGCGAGCCAGTCGACAAAGGCTCGCACGCGCGGCGAAATCTGCCGGCTTTTCACATACGTCACTGAGACCGCGACCGGCGTCGGCTTGCATTTCGGCAGGACCTCGATCAACTGTCCGGATGCAAGGTACGGCGCAGCGGTGGCGCGTCCAGGCTGAATCAGTCCCAGGCCTTCGAGCCCGCACGCGAGATACGTGTGTTCGTCGTTCACCTGAATGAAGCCGTCCACTTTGACCTTGCTTGTCCGCGCCGCCACGCTGAAGTCGAAGTCCACGCGCCGGCCGGTCTGCGTCGACAGCCAGTTCACTGAGACGTGGTCCGAGAGATCGTCTAGATGACGCGGCTCGCCGTGCCGCGCGAGATATGCCGGGCTTGCGCAGGTGACGCGTTCGAGCAGCCCGAGGCGGCGCGCGAGCAGCCGGGAATCGGGCAACTCGCCTAGCTCGATACTGCAATCGACGCTCTCGCCAACCAGATCGAGCGTGCGCTGACCCACGCCGAGCGCCAACTCGACATGCGGATGCAGCGCACGAAACGAGGCCAGAGCAGGCACCACGATCGATGCGGCGATCATGCCCGGCATTGCGACGCGTAAGCGGCCGCGCAGATTCTCCGGGCGGTTGAACAGGCCCGATTCGACTTCTTCGATGGCGGCGAGAATCTGCGCGCAGCGTTCGTAATACGCGGCGCCTTCCGCGGTCAGCGTGACCTTGCGCGTCGTGCGCACCAGCAACTGCACGCCGAGCAGGGATTCAAGCGCCTGCACGGTGGTCGTCGCGGTGGCGCGCGGAATCTCGAGCGACTCGGCGGCGCGCGTGAAGCTGCTGGCATCGACGATTCGCACGAAGATCCGCATGGCTTGGACTCGATCTACCACGATGCTTCTCCGGTAAGGCGCGGGTTGTGGCGGGTCAGCCCGGCTGCGAGCAGGGGCGCGAACGCGAACGTCGCGAACAGCCAGAGCGCGGTCTGTTGCGCCCCGGGTAGCGGGGCGAGGGTCGTGAGACCGGCGCCGTTCGCGACGAGACCCGCGAGCGCCGAGCCGAACGCCATCGCGAACAGTTGAATGGTGGTGATCGAAAGGGACGCGAGATTCTCTTCGCCCGGTTGCGCGGCGGTGAACACACGAGTAAGCAGATGCGGCCAGCCGATCCCGACACCCAGCCCCACGCTCGCGAGCGCCGCGCACAATGCGGCCGTGCCGGGCAAACCGTCGAACAAACCTGCTATCGGCATCAGCCATGCGAGCGCGGCGAGTCCGAGTGCCGCGACCACCGGACCCGCGCGGCTCAAGCGTTGCGCGGCAGTGGCGGAGCGGCCGGCGCTAAACATCGAGCCGACCGACCAGCCGGCTGCCATCAACGCGGTCAGATAACCGGCGGCGAGCGGCGAACGTCCGTGGATCGTCTGCAAGAAATACGGCACGAAGATCTCACTGGTCACGCCGATACCGAGCAGACTCATGCAGGCGTAGATGCGGCCGAGCCGCGTGCGAATCGAAAACGAACCGCTCGGCAACAAGCGCGTGTGGGCGTCGCTGCGTTCGAGTCTCGCAAGCAGCCATACGAAGCCAAGGCCGGCGATAACGCCGAGCGCGTTCCAGCGCATATCGTCGGTTAATGCGGCGAGCGAAATCACGAGGACGGAGGCGCCAAGCAAGCTGACCTTGAGCAACGGGATCGGTTGAGCCGCTTCACCGTGGGCGCGTTTGTCATCGACCTCGCGATGCACGATCATGGCGAGCAGCAGCACGACCGGCAGCAATACCCAGAACGCCAGCCGCCAATCGCCGAGCTGCGCGAAGATGCCACCGACCGCCGGGCCGCATAACGTCGCAACGCCCCACATGCCCGACACCAGCCCCATCGCGCGTGGCCACAGGCGCTCTTCGAACACCACGCGAATCAGCGCGTAACTGAGCGCGAGCAGAATGCCGCCGCCGAAACCTTGCAGCGTGCGGCCGCCGAGCATCCATAGCATCGACGGCGCAGTCGCGCACACGACGGTGCCGAGCGCGAACACCGCCAGCGCGCTGAAGTACGCGGAGCGCGCGCCGAGCACTGCGAGCAGGCGCACCGACAACACCGAGCCGAGAATCGACGCGACCACAAACAGCGTCGTATTCCACGCATACAGTTCGAGCCCACCGATGTCGTGCACGACCGACGGCAGAATCGTCGTCGCCACATACACATTGGTGGCGTGCAGCGCGACACCGCCCGCGAGACCCAACGCCCGCCAGCCGTTACTGCCGCTGAGCAAATCACTCCATGCCGGCACATCCGATTGCAGATTTTTCATGTCATGGACAGCCGTGCGAGGCTGGCTTATTATGCAAGTATTGGCTTGGATAATAATGCGCTCCGATGAGATATGCAAATGAAAGCTTGGAAAATTCACCGGCCGTTACGCAAGCCGCGTCAGCGGCTGCGCCGGTGGATCGCATCCTGAATCTGTTGAAGACGCAGGGGTCTTTGTCGACGGCATCGATCGCGGGCGAACTCGGCATCACGGTCGAGGCCGCGCGGCAACAGATCCAGAAACTGCTGACAAGTGGCTTGATCGAAGGGCGCCAGGCGTCGCAGGCGGGGCCTGGGCGGCCGAGTCAAAGCTGGGGTTTGACGGAAGCGGGCAACGCACGCTTTCCGGATACGCATCCGCAATTGACCGTGCAGTTGCTCGGCTCGATCCGTCAGCTATTCGGCGAAGAGGGACTCGACAAATTGATCGACCAGCGTGCAGTCGAAACGCGCGCGAACTATCTCGCGGCGCTCAAGCCGATCAAGGGCCTCAAGGCGCGGCTGACCAAGCTCGCGGAGATTCGCAGCACCGAAGGCTATATGGCCGAGTTGCAGAAAGACGGGCGCGACTGGCTGCTGCTGGAGAACCACTGCCCGATCTGCGCGGCGGCGCGCACTTGCCAGGGTTTTTGCCGTGCGGAGCTGCAGTTGTTTGCGGAGATCGTCGGTGAGGAAGGATCGATTGAGCGCGAGGAGCATGTGCTCGCCGGCGCGCGACGGTGTGCCTATCGCGTGAAGCTCAAGAGCAAATAGCGCTGCATTACAGCGCATGTTTATGCGCTTCGAATTGTTTAGACGATCAATTGCTTACCGCGAATTTTTTGCGAATAAATTTCCGCTTTTTCCATGCGAGGATAAAACGCCAACAATGTTCACGTATGCGCGATAGCTAGCCGATCCGCATACTCGCGATAGCGCGCCGGACACGTCGGCCGTGCGCGCTTCGCACCTCGCAAGGAAAACCCGTCGTGAAACTCTTCTCTCGCCTTGGCGTGGCAGTTCTTGTCGTCCACAGTCTGCTTCCTCTCAACGCATCCGCGCAATCGCAACTCACCTACACCACGTCGTGGATCGGCAATAGCTTTGGTTTCGGCGATGGCAAGTGGATGCAGCAGGACATTCAGGCGATCAGCGTCGGCGCTGACGGCACCGTTTATACCAATGCCCCTTGGGATGAAAGCGGTAGCGAAATTGCTGCGTACCGTGCGGGCGACAAGATCGCCGTGGCCGGTTCGACGCATGGCTGGGGCGCTGCCGGCGGCGATGCGGTCGCGACGAACCATACCTACCTGTACGGGGCAATGTCGATCGGCAACGAGAACAATGGACTGGTCGGCGCGGACTATCCGCCGGCCAATCAGACATGGTTCGGCGTGACGCGCCGCACGCTTGCCAATCTGGCGGCCGGCGCGCCTTTCACGGGTGGCATCGGCAATAGTGCCAACGCGACGAAGAACAGTTTCCTGCTGCTTGACACGGTGACGACCGGTACCGATGCTGGCATTCGCGGCATGGCTGCCACCGATACCGAACTGTATGTCGCGGATACCATCAACAGCCGGATCCTCGTGTTCGACGCGGCCTCGATGCAGCGTTTACGATCGTGGAGCGTGCCTTCGCCGGGGCGCATTGCAATCGACACGGATTCAACGCTGTGGGTGATGAGCGGTGTTTCATCCGGAAACCTAAGCATTCTTCACTACGCCGCCAACGGCACCGCGCTCTCCGGCACCTTGACGTTGCCCGCCGGCGCAGTGCCAACCGACATCGCGATTACACCTTCCGGACAAATCCTTGTCGCCGACAACGGACCGTCGCAGCAGATCCGCGTCTACAACAAGGACGCCAGCGGCCAGCCGCAAGCTGCCGCGCCGATCGGCACGCGTAACGGCATCTTCCATCCGGTCAAGGGCGTGCCGGGCAACTGGCGCTTCAACGGCATCACGGGCATCGGTCTTGATCCGGCGGGCAATTTGTATGTCGCGCAGAACGGCGAAGGGCCGCGGCCGCCCGGCTCGGCATCGGTCGGTCAAGGTGCGGTGCTCGAGAGCTACGTGTACAGCACGCATGCACTCAACTGGCGCCTGTACGGGCTGACTTTCGTCGATAGCGCCGCGTTCGATCCGGCAACGCCGAATTCCGTCTACACGGGCTCGAAGCGTTTCACGCTCGATTACAGTCAACCGGTCGGCCACGAATGGTCGTATGCGGGCTTCACGCTCGACCGCTTCGATTATCCCGACGACCCCGCCTTTCACGAGCCGCGCGGTGTGCGCGGTGAGCCGATGGTGCGGCGAATCAACGGCCTGCCGTTTCTCTATACGCTCGATCCGGGCGCGCACTATCTGAACGTCTATCGCTTCGATGCGGCGCACGCAGAAATGGCGATTCCGTCCGGCTTGCTGGCGCAAAATCCGCTGCCTGGCACATGGCCCGCAGCGCAGCCCACCTACGGCGAATGGTTATGGCGCGACAGTAATGGCAACGGCACCGTCGACGCCAGCGAGATCAGCAGCAATCCGTCGACGGGCAGCACGGTCGGCAACGGCTTCTGGTGGGTCGATACGCCAGGCAACGTGTGGCTTGCCACGCCGACGAGCGGCATTCGCGAGATGCCGTTGCAAGGTCTCGACTCAGCCGGCAATCCGATCTACACGTACGCGAGCTCGAAGATGTTCGCGATGCCGCAACCGTTCACGCGGATCGCGCGGATCGTCTACATCGCCGAGACCGACACGATGTACATATCGGGCTTTACCAGTGCGATCCCATGGGATTCGACCCACTGGAAAGAGGCTGGCCCGGTGCTCGCGCGCTATGACAACTGGAGTTCCGGCACACCGGCGCAGCAATACACGGTCTCCTTGCCATGGAACACGCAAACCAATCCGCAGACTACAACGGTCGGCGTCGCGGTGGCGGGCAATTACGTTTTCGTCGCCGAGTTGTACACCGCGAAGGTGGACGTGTACGACGCACGCACAGGGCAAGCGGTCGGTTATATGACGCCGGGCGCGAGCGTCGGCAACACCAGCGGCTGGGTGGATGTCTATCTCGGCATGAGCGCGGTGCAGCGCGGCAATGGCGAATACGTCGTTCTGCTGGAAGACGACGCGCGCGCGAAAATCCTGATGTATCGGTGGACGCCTTGACGTGAATCGCGTGGATCGCGCTGAGTCCGAGCACGAATAGACGCCAGCGCACGATCGGTATATAACAACGTGAAAGGATGGCTTTGTTCACTGACGCATCAACCCGAGAGAAGTTTCATCATGACGCAAGACGTAACGCCTCAGCCGCCCACGGGCGAGCGGCCCGACCTGGAACACCTCGATGCAGCGCTGAGTCACGTGGACCAGCAGGTGTCGTCCGGCAGCATTGCTTCCGGTGCCGCAAAGGGCATTCTGTATAGCCTGATCGAAACGCTTGGCGCGTTCGTCGGCGATCCGGATCTGCCGGAGCATGCGCGTTCGGGTTACAACGGACTGCTGGAAGCCGCTCGCGAATTGCGGGCGAAACTGGACCGCTGAAGGCAAAGACGCGCCGTCTGCGGGCGGCGTGGTTCAACTCGGCTCGAGGGTCCCATGTGGCGCGGGCATTTGTTGGTTTGTTGTCGCGATTGACGACAGCATGCCGCCCGTTGCGATTTGTCTTTGCTTTGCCCTTGTGAGTCGCCGTTGTATTTCGGCGGCCCGGTTCTCTGTGATAAAAAGGCGCATTGTTTCCAACATTGCGCCTTTTTTATGCTTTCTCCGTCCGCTATCGCGTTGCTGGCCATCGGCATTATCGTCGTGTTGATTACGCCGGGTCCGACCAATACGCTGCTTGCGGCTGCCGGTTTGCGTCAGGGCGTGCGCCGTTCTTTGCCGCTGATCGCCGCCGAACTCGCCGGCTATCTTCTGTCGATTTCAGTGTGGGGGCATTTTCTCGCGCAGGCAGCGCACGCGCTGCCGTGGTTGCCGTCGCTGCTACGCGTGGCGGCCGGCGTGTACATCGCATATCTCGCCGTCGATATGTGGCGCGCGGCGGTGGCTTTGCCCGATTCGACGCAGCGGGCGAGCGGCATGCGCACGCTATTCGTGGCGACGCTGCTCAACCCGAAAGGCTTGTTGTTCGCCGGTACGATCTTTCCCGCCGTCGCGTTCGTGCATGTGGCCGCGTATGCCGCGGCGATGCTGATGTTCGCCTGCCTGCTGGTGCCGATCGCGCTTGCGTGGATCGCGTTCGGCGCGGCGCTCGGCAGCGGCAAACTCACCTGGCTGAATCCGGTGAAGATGCAGCGCGGCGCGTCGATCGTGCTGGGCGTGTTTTCCTTGTCGCTTGCATGGGCGGCGCTGCATTAATTCCGCCTCTTGTGCCGCGCGCTTAAGCTTCCATCCTGCTGTCCGCGCTTAACGCCTCAAGCCATTCCGGCGGCGCCGATGCGATTTCCAGTTGCGGCGTGCCATGCCAGTCCGCACAGCGTTGCAGAGCGCGGCGCAAATCGCCCGCAAGCCTCGCACTCAGGCGCACGCCGGGTTCTATGTGCAGCGATTTCAGTTCGAACACGCCGTTGGTCCGATGCGCCTTCGCATCCACGCGACCGACCAGACGTCCCCGGCTCAACAGCGGCAACACAAAATAGCCGTATTTGCGCTTCGCGGCCGGCGTATAGCATTCGATCGCATAGTCGAAGTCGAAGAGCGCGGCGGCGCGCTTGCGGTCCCACACCACCGGATCGAACGGCGACAACACCGTGGTGACGGTTGAAGCGAGCTTGCCGTTCGCTGCGTCGTCGATCATCGGCGCGAATTCATGATGGACGAAGGTGTCCTGCTTCCAGCCTTCCACTTGAACCGGGATCAGCTCACCGCGATCGGCGAGCGCTTGCAGTTCGTCGCGATAGGGGCGGCGCGGCAGCCGGTAGTAGTCGGCGACCCAATCGGCGCGCACGACGCCGAGCGCGCGGCAGGTTCGCCGCAACGCTTCCTCGGTGACGGTTTCCCGCGGCGGCAGGTCGCGCGCGTCGTCCCAATCCGGTAACACGCGTTCGGTCAGGTCGTAGACGCGATGAAAATTGCGCCGCTCGGCCACCATCAATTGCCCGATCGCGAACAGCACTTCGAGATGACGCTTCTCCGGCTTCCAGTCCCACCAGCCGTTGCCCGTGCCCGCCTCGCGGGCGAAGTCCGCTGAACGCACGGGACCTGTTGCACGGATATGCGCGAGCAGCTTGTCGATGTCCTTGCGGTGCTTCTTGTGCCACTCCGCCGCGTATTTCCAGCCCATGCCGCTCGGGTCGAGCATGCGATGGCGCAGCAGGCCGTAGTCTTCGGTCGGGACGAAACAAGCTTCATGCGACCAGTATTCGAACAGCTTGCCTTCGGCGAGATGCTCGTCGAGCCATTGCTGCGGATACGCGCCGAGCCGGCTGAACAGCACGAGATAGGGACTGCGCGCGACGACGTGAATCGTGTCGATCTGCAGTTGCGCCATGCGGCGAATCGCGTCGAGCACGTCGGCTTTGACGGCCTTGCGGCGCGGCGGCGTCAACAAACCTTGCGCGGCCAGATGCAGGGTGCGCGCGGCGGATAGCGGAAGAGTCTTCACGCGGGTGTCGGTCACGGGATTAGGAGCGGGCACGAGGTCCGGCCAGGATCAGCAGCCGCTACTTTAGCGCGAATACCGCAGACGAATCGGCGTGGAATGCAACCGGAGCATGGCAGCGCGGGAGGCCCGGTGGGCACAATGGCAACGGCGCTGCAACTCCGCAATTGCGCAACGCTCCCGAACGGACCTTACCAGTCGCGCCTGTTGTGCTTGTCCCAGCCACGGTGGCGGCCATGGTCATGGCGCTCGCGGTACTCGCGGTAGTAATCGCCGCGATACCCATAGCCATACGCGGGTTGCACAGGCACATAAACGACCGGTGGGGGTGCATAAACCACAGGCGGCGGGGCGTACATGAGGCCGGGTGTGTTGACGAACACGCCGACGTCCACCCGGGCCGAGGCAGAGGTCGCTGCGCAGGCGGCGGCAAAGCCGAAGGCGGCGAAAACGATCGCGCGTTGGATCATGCTTGTCTCCTGTGTCCCATGCAAGATTGCAGTCGAAAGAGTCAGCCATTCGCTGTCGAATGGCTGACAACAATCTTACGATACAGAAAGAAAAGCAGGTGCAACCAGTTGAAGACGTGTGTAACAGCAGGTTACCCGGGGGGGCGCTCAAGCCCCCAAAGCGACCGCTTCTCCCGCCGAAACGGCCAGCAGTTGATGGATCTGCGCGACTACCGCCGCACCTTCTCCGACCGCCGCCGCGACGCGTTTCGTCGACCCGGCGCGCGCGTCGCCGATCGCATACACGCCTTCGACAGTTGTAGCGAGGTCGCAGACGGAGGCGCCGTCCACGCCGGCGCCGGTCAGCACGAAGCCCTTGTCGTCCAGTTGCACGCCGCAGGTGCGCAGCCAGTCGGTATTCGGATCGGCACCGGTGAAAAGGAACAGATGGCGCGTATCGAGGCTTGCGGTGCCGTCCGGTAGCGGCTTCTTCAACACGACCGACGCCAACCCGATGTCGTCCGCCTCGAGGCGGCCGACCTCCGAATGCGGATGCACGAACACATTCGGCAGCGAGCGGATGCGGTCGATCAGATAGCGCGACATGGTGGCTTCAAAGCCGCCCCGGCGGATCAGCACGTGGACCTTGGCCGCGTGTGTCGCCAGATAGACGATCGCCTGGCCCGCCGAATTGCCGCCGCCCACCAGTACGATCTCCTGGCGTTTGCACAGTTTGGCCTCGACCGGCGACGCCCAGTAATATACGCCGCGCCCATCGAAACGATCGAGCCCTTCGAGCGCGGGGCGCCGATAGACCGCGCCGCTCGCGATCACGATGGTGCGGGCCGTGATCTTGCCGCCGCACTTGAGTTCCAGCCGGTACGGCGACTCCGCGCAATGCAGCGCCTTGACGTGGACCGGAATCGCCACGTGCGCGCCGAATTTCTGCGCCTGCACGAACGCGCGGCCCGCCAGCGCCTGGCCGGAGATACCGGTCGGAAAGCCGAGATAGTTTTCGATCCGCGCACTGGCGCCTGCCTGGCCGCCTGGCGCACGACTGTCGAGCACGATGACCGAGAGGCCTTCGGACGCCGCGTACACTGCGGTAGCGAGGCCGGCCGGGCCGGCGCCGACGATCGCGACGTCGTACACATGCGAATCGTCGAGATCGGGCAGCAAGCCGAGGCAGGTGGCGAGTTCCGGCATGCTCGGATGACGCAGCACCGAGCCGTCCGGGCAAATCACCAGCGGCATGTCTTCTTTCTGCGCGGCGAATTGCTCGATCAGACGCAACGCGTCTTCGTCGCGCTCGTCGATCACCGAGTGAGGATGGCCGTTACGCGACAGGAAGCCTTGCAGCATGACGAGCCGTGCGTCGCTGCTGTTGCCGATCAGAATTGGGCCACCCGCGCCCTTTTCGATCAGCGACACGCGCCGCAGGATCAGCGCCCGCATGATGCGCTCGCCCAGTTCGGCCTCGGCGACGATCAACGCGCGCAGCTTGTCCGGCGGAATCAGCAAAGCGTCGACCGGGGTGACGGCCATGCCGTTGACCAGCGCGGGCCGCCCGGACAGTTGACCGACTTCCGCGAGAAAATGCTTGGCGCCATGTTCCGCGATCACAACCTCGCGTCCGATGCCATCGCGCTGATAAACCTTCACGCGCCCGTCCAGCAGCACGAACATGCCTGGGCCGGTGTAGCCGGTCTCGAACAGCAGCTCACCGGCTTCCCAGTGGCCCACTTCGCCGAACCGGCGCAGACGATCGATTTCTGCGCACGTGAGTTCGGGGAACATCTGATGCATGCGCGTCGCAAGCGACGAAAACGGCGCGTCGGCGACGACGGCTTGTTGCCCTTCAACTTCTTGAGTCGACAGCATTGAACCGCTCCTTCTGTGTTCTTCCTGATTGATCGACACGGGGGGCGAAGCGGCGCGGGCGCGCGAGGGCGCCGATATGAATGCGCTGCTGCGCTACACGGCCTTCGGCGCGATATCGTCGACCGCCACGTCGGGCGGTGGCATGCCGGGCAGCGCGTCCACCGCCTTGCCCGAGTCGCGCCAGGCTTCCATGCCGCCGCGTAACGGCAACACGTCGGCGAAGCCGGCTTCGTTCATCTGTTTGGCCATCCATGCTGCGGATATTTCATTCGGGCACGAACAGTAGATCACCACCTTCTGATCGTGCGGGTACGTTGCGACGATCTCCTCGAGCTGGCGCTCGTCGGCGAATTGCGAGCCCGGAATCACGAACGGATCGAGCGCGCGCTTTTCCTGCGAGCGGATATCGAACACGACCGGTGTTTTGCCGGCCGCGACCAGCGCCGCCAGCTCGTCGACTTCGATCCGCTGCGTCGCGAGTGTGGAAATCAGCTGGCGCCGGCGAATCCAGCGATAGGCCGCATACAGCAGCAGCAACGCGACGGCCACCAGCGCGGCCGTGCGCCCGAGGCGCCCGGCCATGGCGAACAGCATATCGATCTGCCGGGCGAACAGCGCACCGATGATCAAACCGGTACCAGACCACAAGGCGGCGCCGATGCTGTCGTAAGTGAGAAACGTGCGGTAGCGCGTCCCCATTGCGCCGGCCATCGGAATCGACACGATCGACAGGCCCGGCACGAACTTCGCGATCGCCAGCACACGCACGCCCCAGCGGCCGAAGAAACGTTCGGTCTTTTTTACGCAGGTGTCGCGCGACAGCGAAAGACGGCAGATCGTTTTCAGCGTATTGCCGCCGTACATACGGCCAGCGAGATACCAGGCGCTGTCGCCAATCAGCGTGGCGAAGATCGACAACACGAGGACCGGCATCAGTTGCGTGCCCACCGACCCGGGATGCATGGCCGCCATCGCCCCGAACAGCACGAGCGACGGCATCGCCGGCACCGGCAGCCCGAGTGAGGCGGCCAGCACGTTGACGAAGACGAGCGCTGGTCCATATTGCTCGACGAGATCATGTAGCATCGGCTTACATCCGCAGCCCTTTCGGGCGCGGCGCAGGTAGGGAAAGCAACGGGGTATGTAAGGATTATGGACGCATTTTCAAGACGTGCAAATGTCGGAAATGCGGCCAGTTATTAGCGTGTTAAAAGCGCGACTGTGGCTTGCCCGCGGGTTAAAGGCGCGGAATAGAAGCGCGAATGGAGCAAAGCGAACGGATTGAAGCTTTCGCGGCAAGCGAATGATGAATAACGGCCTACGGATGCCCGTAGGCCGTTATTCGGTACGCAAACCAAAGGCGGCGGTGCAGAAACGGCGCACGGCATTCGCGCGTAAGCGCAATACCGTGCGTGGCAGCTTTATTGACGATGATTGTGCTGTTCGCCCGGCAATTCAGCGCCATGCGCGCGAATGGCCGCAATCAGTTCGGCCGGCGTGATTTCGTAGCGCACTTCGCGGTGAATGCCTGGCTTGCGCTCATCGACCTCGATCAGAAGAATGCCTTTGCCGTCTTCTGTCGATTCGAGGCGCAGCGAGCGGAGTTCGCGCGCCGTTGCGTCGTCGTATTCGGTGAGCAGGGCCATTGACCCGGAGGACCCGGTAGTGCGCATCGAGGTTGTCCTTGTTCCGTTGTTGATCGAACCATTGTACGGGCAGGTTGGCGCGCCGTCTGTCGCACGGCGCTCACACGTAGGGAATCCGCCCGCCACCTATCTGCTTGCCGGGACCTCGCGCTGCGCCGCATTGACCAATGGCTGGCGAGGCCCGCCGGGCAATGCGAGCCGTGACGCCCGACTGTGACAACCAGTTTAACGCGACTCTCCGCCCCGACGGCTGCATTTTTCGTGCCCCGTGACGGTGCAGCCCTTCTCTCCCCGGCTGTCACGGTGCTGACGCGCGCGTCGGTTAGGGCGGGGCGCGACGAGAGAAACAGGCGGCGAAAAAATAGCCCGTCCTTTGGGAGGGCGGGCTGCTAAACGCCGTTGTTACTCGGGTCAGCCTGCCCTTGCAACTAATTGGGCGCTGACGGTTGCATCCTGATGCGTCAATTCCGGGCTGTCGAGGTGGGAGTAACGCCGATCTATCAGATTAATGTCAATTCTTCCGGCTCGACTTCGTGCGCGAAATCATGCGCGTGCGTTCCGAGTAGCCATGGAAATCAGTGCCGGATGCTTCGCGTGCTGTTATCAAAAGCGCTACACTGCGCCCGTAAAGGGCTGCAGACGTGTTTCGTGCTCCTCCGAGCCGCAGCGGTCTGCGCGCGCGAACCACGCTAACTTTGCCAGCCGATGCAAAAGATCCTCGACCGCACGCAGGAATCACTGGCGCACGCATTCGCGTCGCTGGCCCATAGCGCGAAGCGCCAACAACGGTTGTACCTCGCGACGATCGCTTCGCTGATGCTGATCGTGGTGGGCTTTGCGCTGCTGCTGGCCGTCCTTGCCGCGGACAAGCAACTCGAATACCGGCGAACGTTCGCGTCCCAGAGCGCCGCCGACCTCTCGCGGCTCCTGCATCGGCAGGAATCGTTCATGCGGCGTGCTGAGTTTACGCTCGACTACTATCGCGACACCGACAACGTACTGCGCGTGCCGGCAAGCGTCGAGGATGCGGTGCGCGTGAGCGGCGTCGCACGCGGTACGGTGCCAAGGGTCGATGCGCGATTCGACCTGCTGGTCGGCGACGCCGCGCGCGCGGCATGGGGGCCGCAATTCGGCGCGAACCTATGGCGCATCTACGAAGCGGCACAGTCGACGCTAGTGACCCAGCAGGCGTTCGAGCTACCTCAACGCGCGATCCTGCTTGGGCTGACCGAAGACTATGCCGCGATTCTGCCTTCGCTCGCTCAACCGGTTGCCAACTCGGGCGCCGATCGCGGCGTGACGGCTGCGCCGTCTTTGCAGCCGGCGATCGTGAGCACGTTGCGTGAGACTCTCGAACAGGACCTGCAGGCGCAAACCGGCACGCGTATGCCCGGCAAGGGCGAGCGGATCTGGCTCGGTCCCTATCGCGATCCGCTGCAAGGCGTGCCGGTAATCTCCACGGTGAGCGCCTACTATGCCGGCGATACACCGACCACACTGATCGCGATGAGCATTCCGCTTGACGGGCTATTGGCGCATGTCGCGCGGCCCGACCGCGAGGGGACGCAGTTGCTGATGACGGCGGATCGCCATGTGATCGTGTCGTCACCGCCCGTCGACGCGCAGACTGCAGCCATGCTGCAAGACGCCGTCGCTCATATGCCATCCGATGCATACCGTTACACCCGCGATGGCGTGATTCTGAGCGAGCCTTTGATGCCAGGTTTTGGCTCGCTGGTTAGCTACCTGTCGTGGCGCGAGCTGATTGCCGCGCTTGGTTGGCAACTGGCCGCGCTTGCCGGCCTCGCGCTGCTGGTGCTGGCGGGGATCGCGCTGGCGGCGCGGTTCTGGGGGCTGCGCCTGATGCGCAGCACCTTCGCGGAAACGTCGCGTGCGCTGGAAAGCGAAACCATCAATCACGTTCTGGTCAGCGCGACGCCGGTCGGTTTGTGCATCGTCCGGCAGAGCGACTATTCGATCATCATCGCCAACGCATTGGCCGACGAGTTGCTGCATATGGAAGCCGGCCGCAGTCGCTTGCCGCTGCATATCGTCGACGAAATTCGTGCACAAGCGCCGGATGGTCCTTCGATCACTGCATTCGCGAGGATCGCCGCCTTTGTCGCGCCTGCGCAGCCGGAAGCGCATCCGCAGTCACAGCCGCCGTCACAACCGGCGCCCGAAGAAAGCGCCTCGCCGCAAGCGCAGTTTCTGCAATTTACCTACGCGCCGGCACGATACGCCGACGAGGACGTGCTGTTCTGCGCGATCCTCGATGTCACCGCGCAACACGCGCTCGAACAGCAGTTGCGGCTCGCGCAGCAGACCGCCGAAATCACGATGCGGGCTCGCTCGAATTTCTTCGCGTCGATGAGCCATGAAATTCGTACGCCGCTGAACGCGCTGCTTGGCAACCTCGAATTGTTCGCCCGTACACCGGGGCTCGAAGCGCACGCGCAACGGCTTACCGCATTGAACGTCGCGGCCGATGCGCTGCGCCACATCGTTAATGACATTCTCGATTTTTCGAAGATCGATGCCGGCGAGATGAAGCTCGTGAGCGAGTCGTTCCGCCCGCTCGACGATTTCGAGAACATTGCGCTCTCCTACGCGCCCATGACGGCGGATCGCGCTATTCGCTTCTATGCGCATCTGTCGCCGACGCTCGATCAGGTGCTGCGTGGTGACCGCACGCGCATCGCGCAGATCGTCAACAACCTGCTGAGCAACGCGTTCAAATTCACCTCATGCGGCAAGATCACGCTGAGTGCCGAAGTGAAGGACGATCTGCAAGGACGTCCGATTCTGATCTGCCGGGTCTGCGATTCGGGGATCGGCATGGATCAGGCGCTGGTTGCGCGCATCTTCAGTCCGTTCGTGCAGGGCGAAGCGAGCACGTCGAGCCGCTATGGCGGCACCGGCCTCGGTTTGTCGATCTGCGCGCGGCTGTGCGAGTTGATGGGCGGCGATATTTCGGTTGAGAGCGTGCTGGGTGTCGGCAGCGCGTTCAGCGTTTCGATCCCGCTCGCTCCACCCTCGGACGAGTTGCGCGAGCCGGTTGTCGAACCGGCTCGCCGCGGCAGTGTGCTGGTGGTGTCGCAGGAACGCGAGTCGGGGCAGATCATCGACAGCGGCTTGCATCTGGTGGGGTGGTCTGTTCATACCGTCGTATCGATGCGCAGCGCAGAAGCGTGGTTGCGCGTGAACCGGCCGGAGGCGATGGTGGTCACCGGCGAGTACGATCTCGACGCGATTGCAGCGTTGCGTGCGGTGCACCCGGCCGGCGTAGTGTGGATCACGCGCACCGGACCACATCGTCCCGCTCCGTGTGGCGACGGCGTGCTCGAAGTGACGGAGTTCAGCCGCAAGGCGATTCTGGCCGCGGTCGATCTCGCGGCCACCGGTACCGCCGATGCCGCAGAGGCGCTGCCGCCGACCTCCGCCGCATTGCCGCCTCCCGAAGCCAATCCGGCCTTGCAAGGCTTGACGGTGCTGGTCGCCGAAGACAATCCGCTGATCCAAACCTTGATCGTCGAGCAACTCGACGCGCTGGGCTGCCTGCCGACGATTGCCGGCGACGGGCGGCAAGCGCTGGCGGCATTCGAACAGGGGCATTTCGAAGTGGTGCTGACTGATATCCACATGCCCGTCATGGATGGCTATGCGTTGCTGGCGGCATTGCGTAAAGCGCATGCGGACTTACCGGTGCTGGCTTTTAGCGCAGTCACAGACAACCAGCAGCAGGAAGGCTGGCGCGAGCAGGGCTTCACCGGGTATGTCGCGAAACCGGCGTCGCTGGGTGAGTTGGAAGCGGCACTGCTCGCGGTGACGTCCGCGGAGCTGCAGCGTGCGCCGGTATCGGCGACAGCAGCGACACTGGAACCGACATCAACAACGGCCGCGCAGACGGCTGCAGCGACCCCGGCGGCAGCCGGCGCAACCGCCGACCCGGTGAACACGCTCAGCGCGGACGACAAGTCGCGTTACACGGCCATGCTCAAGGAGCATCTTCAAAACGATCTGCCGAGGCTGCTGGCGATTGTCGAACAGGAAGACCGGGAAGCATTGGGCGGTTGGGCGCATAGCGCGGCCGGCGGGTTCCTGGTTGTGCAGGAGCAGCGATTCGCGCAGCAATGTCGCGAACTGCAACGGCTCTGCGAGAACGGCGAACCGTGGACGACCGAGCTGGACGAACGCGCGATCTCACTGCACGAGGCGATATGCGATCACTTCGGGCTGGATGAAGAGTCGACGCATTGATTGGCGTTTCTGCCGGCGGGATCGTCATTGCCGTCGCCATCGGCGATTCAGTCCTGGCCGATCAATCCGGGCGTTTCGCGATGAAGTCGATCTCGACCAGCGCGTCGCGTGCGAGCGCAGTGACGCCAATGCAGGTTCTCGCCGGCAGTTTGTCCGCGGGAAAGTAGGCGCGGTAGGTCTCGTTCATCGGCGCATAGTCGCGCTTGAATTCAGTCAGAAAAATGCGCACTGCGATCACGTGTTGCAGCGTCAGACCGACGCCTTGCAGCACGAGTATCAGGTTGTCCATCACGCGTTGAGTCTGCGCGACGACGCCGTCCGGAAGCGACGCGCTGTCGTCGATGGGCGAGGTCGGCATCTGACCGGTCAGGAACACCCAGCCGTCGGCTTCAGTGGCATGGGAGAAGGGTCCGACGGGCGTCGGAGCGGACGGGATCATCCAGAAGGCAGGGGTTGGGCTCATGAGGGCAGTCGGCGTCGAGTGTCAGCCGGGCTAAGTTGTCGGGCTAAGTTAACCGAACAAAATTTTTGACGTCGGCAGTTTGTCCGTATTGCCGCTTGTGTTACCCGCTAGCCAGTACTCAAGTACTCAATTGTCCGAGCGTGCGGAATGCCGTGCGCCGTTCGGAATCACGCCGCACCGTGCGGCGTGATCCCCGCGCCATCTGCCGCGCCGTTAAACCAACCCAGTCATGTAATACACCGCGATCACAAAGAAAACCGCCAACGTCTTGATCACCGTCACCGCAAAGATATCGCGGTACGACTGGCGGTGCGTCAAACCCGTCACCGCCAGCAGCGTGATCACCGCGCCGTTATGCGGCAGCGTGTCCATGCCGCCGCTCGCCATCGCGACGACCCGGTGCAGCACTTCCATCGGGATATGCGCGGCTTCCGCACCCTTGATGAACGTGTCGGACATGGCCGCGAGCGCGATGCTCATCCCACCCGATGCCGAACCCGTGATACCCGCCAGCGAACTCACCGAAACCGCGGCATTGACGAGCGGGTTCGGAATGCTCTTCAGCGCATCGCCGACCACCAGGAAGCCCGGCAAAGCCGCGATCACACCGCCGAAGCCATACTCCGACGCGGTATTCAACGAGGCCAGCAGTGCGCCCGCCACCGCCGCCTTGGTGCCGACCGCGAAGCGTTCGCGCACGCGGCCGAACGCCGTCAACACGACCATCATGATGCCGAGCAGCAGCGCGCCTTCAACGGACCAGATCGCGACGACGCTTTTGATCGCCGTCGTGACCGGCGCATGGATGCCCGGCAGGATGTCCGGCGCGATGGTGTACGACGCGCCGTACCAGTTCGGAATCGAGCGGGTCAGCAGGAAGTTCGCCACGCCGACCAGCACCAGCGGCGCGACCGCCAGCAGCGGATGCGGCAGTTGCTTCGATTCGACGCGCTCCGGTTCGTTGACGAGTTCCGTGCCGTAGCCTTCGCCGGTCGCCATCGCCGCGCGGCGGCGCCATTCCAGATACGTGAGGCCAACCACGATGATGAACAGCGAGCCGGTTACACCGAGCGCGGGCGCGGCCCAGGACGTCGTCTTGAAGAAGGTGGTCGGGATGATGTTCTGGATCTGCGGCGTGCCCGGCAGCGAATCCATGGTGAACGAGAACGCGCCGAGCGCGATCGCGCCAGGCATCAGGCGTTTCGGAATATTGCTCTGGCGGTACAGCTCGGCGGCGAACGGATACACCGCGAACACCACCACGAACAGCGATACACCGCCATAGGTGAGCAGCGCGCACACCGCGACGATCACCGCATTGGCGCGTGAGCGGCCGATATAGCGGATGGCCGCGGCCACGATCGACTCAGAAAAGCCGGACAGTTCGATGACTTTACCGAACACCGCACCCAGCAGAAACACGGGGAAGTAAAGCTTCACGAAGCCGACCATCTTCTCCATGAAGATGCCGGAGAAGACTGGCGCGACGGCGCCCGGATCGGTCAGCAGCACCGCGCCGAGGGCGGCGATCGGCGCAAACAGAATGACGCTGTAGCCGCGATACGCGGCAAACATCAGAAACGCCAGCGCGGCGAGGACGATAACAAAGGACATTGAGTCTCCAAAGCTTGGTTGTTCTACGTGTACGCCGTCCCGATGACTGCGACGGCCCGGCGCCCGCAAATGCAGATTCCATGCCACGCACGCCGCAGCGGCCTGTCCGTTGATTTCACAGGCCGAAGTTCGAAACGTGATGCGGCCGATTGTACCCAAATGTCTCAAAATCGGGACGCAGATCAGCTGAACATAGGCTGAATTGAGGCAATACCTTTATGTAGTACGCTTGCTGGCGATCTCATCAATGAGATAAGCTTGTCTACGAAATGAGATATGCATAAATAGAACGATAGCCGGAGACAGCGACACCATGATGAACGACTGGGCGGGCCTTCCTGCCACCTACGGCGACGTCCTCCGCCGGGCGATGGATTCGCTCTTCCGCACGTTCGAAAACTTCAGCGAAGGCACCTTCATCGTCGACGCCGAGGCGCGCGTTGTCTGGATCAACAAGCGCTACGCGGCGCGCTTCGGGTTTTCGGACCCGGAGCAGGCGATTGGCCGGGATTGCGAGGAGGTGATTCCCAACAGCCTGATGCGCGAGGTCGTGAAAACCGGCAAACCGATTCTGCTCGACATCCTCGAAACGGGCCGCGAGCCGCTTGTCGTGACGCGACTTCCGTTGAAAGACGATGCGGGTGAAACGGTCGGCGCGGTAGGTTTCGCGTTGTTCGACGAACTGAAGGCGCTCACGCCGCTTTTTTCCCATTACTCGCGCGTGCAGGAAGAGTTGATCGCGACGCGTCAGTCGCTCGCGCAGGCAAGACGGGCGAAGTACACGTTCGGTAGTTTTGTCGGCACGAGCGCGGCCAGTCTCGAAGTGAAGCGCCAGGCGCGCCGCGCCGCGCAACTCGAGTCGCCCGTGCTGTTACTCGGCGAAACCGGCACGGGCAAGGAACTGCTGGCGCATGCCATTCACGGCGGATCGGCGCGGGCGAATTGGCCGCTCGTGACCGTCAACGTGGCGGCGATTCCTGACACCTTGCTCGAAGTCGAATTCTTCGGCGCCGCGCCCGGCGCCTATACCGGCGCCGACCGGAAAGGACGGGTCGGCAAGTTCGAACTTGCGAACGGCGGCACGCTGTTTCTCGACGAAATCGGCGATATGCCGCTGCCCTTGCAGGGCAAGCTGTTGCGCGTGCTGCAGGACAGGGAGTTCGAGCCGCTTGGCTCGAACCGGATCGTGCGCGCGGACGTGCGGATCATCGCCGCGACCTCGGCCGATTTGCCGGCGCTGGTCGCGGCGGGACGTTTCCGCGCGGACCTGTTCTATCGACTGAACGTGTTGACGATCCAGGCGCCGGCGCTGCGCGAGCGTTCGTCCGATATCGAAGCGCTTGCCTACGCCATGCTCGAGGACCTGTCGACGCAAGCGCGCGGCGCCAGTCACTTCGAATTGCAGGACGATGCTTTGCGGCTGCTGTGTTCGTATGGGTGGCCCGGCAATGTGCGCGAGCTGCGCAACACGCTGGAGCGGGCGGTGATGCTTTCGGACAGCGAGCGAATCGATGCGCGTGCGCTGGCGCCGTTCATCGGCCCGGCGCAAGGCGGACATCGTCTTCTTGTATCCACGGGCTCTGAAGCGCACGCTTCAGATGCCACCTCGGAGGCGCCTGAAGTGACGTCGTGGAGCAATGCTATGGCCACGTTCGAGAAGCGCTTCCTCGGCGACGCCTTGCGCGCCAACGGCGGTCGCGTGATCGAGACGGCCATGCAGATCGGCATGGGCCGCGCGACGCTCTACAAGAAGATCGCGGCATACGGCATCGAGGTGTGACGAAGTCCCGCGACATCGCGTGGCGCAGTGCAATTGCCGCGTGGCACAATCGCGTGATCGAAAAACAAGACGTGATCGGGGTTTCAAATGAAACGCAGTCTCTCCTCTTTCGCGCGCCGCGCCGGTGCCGCGCTGGCGCTTCCCGCAATCGCCATGCTGAGCGGTTGCAGCAGCAGCGCGCCGCTGTTTCTGTCGGATGGCCGCCAAACTACGCTGGTCCAATGTCCGGCCGGCTCGGACTCCTGCTCGCAGCAGGCTAACGCAGCGTGTGGCGGCGCTTTTGACGTCGTGCGCCAGTCCAGCGACAACGGCACGCTCAGTCTGATTTACGCCTGCCGGGCGAAATGACGCCACGCCGGGCGATGGCTGGCGTGATGCGTGCGACTAACACTTTCCTTCCTTGATCCCGCCGCTCGGCCATGACGGCGGGCTGTCTCCCTCTCTTCGCAGTTTTCGCTTAACTGGGCTAAACCGACGATACGGCGAGCGGTGTCATGCAAGAAGCATATGGCCGTCATAAATATCTGGCTCTAATGTGCATTTACCGAAACGGTTGCGATGCGCAATGAATATTGATCGAATTGCTTCGAGATTATTATTCTTACCGCTTGCGCTGATAAAAAAGCGCTCGGTTTTCGCTGTCAAGCCGAGTCGGTGCGGCATCTAACGGAACGCGAAGTTTCGCCGCAGTATCCTCATCTGGCCGGCTCACAATCAAAAACAATGTGCAGGTTTTGCCGGTTTTGCGGCGGCCCGAATTATCAACTTCAGAAAAATTTTCCGTTTCAACGGAGCTCCTGGAGTAATCGGGGCACGCTTTATGCTCTTAAACTGGCTCAATGAGTAATTCCGGGGAAAGCAATGAATCACCTCCAACTCGAAAAAGATATCAAACACCTTGAAAATGTAATCACGCATATTTCCGCTGAAGACCGCATCCCGCTGTCATATTGGCGCAACCGCATTAACTCGGTGTCCGGGGCGGCACTGGTGCCGGCGCAGGCTAGTCGCGTCAAACGGCTCAATGCGGCCCTCTCCGCATTGGAGGAGCGGCAGAAAGCGTAACTGTCCATGGGCGGAGGGTGACGTGTACCGTCTGATCGGGTAACGTTTCCGGCAGAAATAAGGGAACGTAATGCCTAAGGACTCAGGAGGAGCATGCAACCAGCAGGACTTTCAGCCACCCGGCTGACGGCGCTCACGAACGCCATGCAAGGCTATGTGGAACGCGGCGAAGTGGTGGGGGTCGTTTCGCTGGTTTGGCGGCGCGGTGAAATCGGTTACTTCGAGCCGCTCGGCTTGCGCGACGAAGCGGCGCAATTGCCCATGGAGCGCGACACGCTGTTTCGCATCGCGTCGATGACCAAACCGGTGACGAGCGCGGCAATCCTGATGCTGATCGAAGAGGATCGGCTCGCGCTCGACACGCCAATCTCATCGTGGCTGCCGGAGCTGGCTGCGCCATCCGTGCTGCGCGACCCCACCGGCCCGCTCGACGAAACCGACCCGCTCAGAGCGCCACTTACCGTGCTCGATCTGCTCACGCATCGCGCCGGCTTTGCCTATCACTTCACCGCCACCGGACCGCTGGCCGAAGCTTACGCGGCAGCCTTCAACGGCATTGAAGCGCGCGGGGAGGCCAGCGCGTGGCTGGGGTGCATAGCCAGCTTGCCGTTGATGTTTCAGCCCGGCTCGCGCTGGCATTACGGCATCGCGACCGACGTCCTCGGCGTGCTGATCGAGCGCGTGAGCGGCATGCGGCTCGGCGACTTCTTCCGGACGCGGATTTTTGAACCGCTCGGCATGCGCGATACGGCGTTCTGGGTGCCCGACGCGCAGCTCACGCGTTTGGCGACGGCGTATGGCGTCGAGGCGGGCACGCGGCGGCGCGTGGTCGAAGATCATCCGTCGGCGAGCCGCTGGGCGAATCCCGACCGCTTCCAGAGCGGCGGCGGCGGCCTTGTCTCGACAGCGCAGGACTATCTGCAGTTCGCGCAACTGTTGCTAGGGCGCGGACGCGCCTGCTCGACGCGTCTGCTGTCGCATCGCTCGGTCGATTTGATGCGCTCGAATTTTCTGACCCGCGACCAGCGGCGCGTGCCGGCGTTCGGTCATGTGCTGTGGGCAGGCCAAGGCTTCGGTCTCGGCTTGTCCATCGTCGACGATCCGGCGCAGCAGTTGCCGCTCGGCTATCGCTCGATGGGTTCGTTCGGCTGGCCGGGTGCGTATGGCACGAGCTGGTTCGCCGATCCGGTGGAGGACCTGATCGGTCTCATGCTGATTCAGCGCCGTGCTGTCGAACCCTTCCCAATGTCGGTTGATTTCGAGCGCCGCGTGTACGATGCAATTGACGATTGAGTGCGTGGGCTGCAGCAGTTGAGCGGGCGGTCTTGAGCGGCGGACAGTTCACGGGCGCACTCTGAGCGGACCGTCCTGCGCGGGCCGCTCTATCCGGCGCTTTATTCGTCTGATAGTGTCCGCAAGTGTCCGCACTGCAGTTCGTCAAATCGATCGGAGTACCCGCCATGGCCTCATATAAACAGTTAACTGCTCAGCTCGAGAAGCTCCATAAGGAAGTCGCGGTGGCGCGCGAAAAGGAAATCGCGCAGGCGATTGCCGAGATCAAGCAGAAGGTCGCCGAGTACGATCTGACCGCGGAAGAACTGGGTTTTACGAGCAAGCGTGCCGCGGTACGCAAAGCGCCTTCGGTAGCCAAGTACCGCAACCCGAAAACCGGCGAGACGTGGAGCGGCCGTGGCCGCTCGCCTGGCTGGCTCGCGGGCAAGAATCGCGAGCGTTTTCTGATCGAAGGCTAAAGTACGTTTCGACCATGGCGCTTGCGCTCGCAACGCGCCGAATTTCTCTGAAGTGAAGTTGCGGCGGGTTTTTCTCGCACCGCTGAGAGGGTCCCGAAAACGCTCACCTTTCGTGTGAGCTTGCAAGGCGCGCCGTGGGTTTAGCGAGGCGCCTCGCACCAGGGTTCGTTGTTTCGGTGAGCCTGGTTTTGTCGGATGACGCACCTTGCGGCGCGATCATCCCGGCAGTCCATCGTGGTGTCGCAACCTTCCTCGAAACCCGCGCCAGCCTTTGCTGGCGGGCGTTCCCTGGCTATGCGAAGAATCGCGTAGTCCATCGTTCGATTCTCACACGGTCTTTTCCGCGGACGTTGCCTCGTTGCTGAACTTCGCGCCGCTGGTGCGTGCGCGGCCTTCGGTGCGTTCACCTTTCGTCTCGATTCGAGGCTCGTCACCGCGAGTCCCGAAAAGTCTCACCTTTGCGCTTGCCCGTGCGCGCGACTCAACGCGCACATCCAACGTGCCGACTGGTGCGCCCGGGGCAAACCCGGAGATGAGTTCGCCTCATACCCCGCATCAAAACTCATCGATACATGGTCGCGAAGACCGCGCAGCACAATCGGTCATCCACTCACCCCCGACGGAAAGACCATGAGCGTATCGACGGACAAACAACTCTTTATCGGCGAAGGATTCGAAGGCCCTGGCGTCAATCTCGCGCATATCAATGTATTGGTCGGCCCGCGCAACGGCCCCGCGGGGCAGGCCTTCGCTACGGCATTGGCGACGCCTTCAACGGGGCATGCGCCGTTTGTCGTGATCGCGCGGCCGGGTGTGCCGACCAAGCCGCTGACGCTCTATGTGAACAAGGCGCAGATCGGCAGCGACTTCCATGGCAACGCGACGTGGGGTGCTTCGCAAGCCGGCATCGCCAAGGCCGTGGCCGAATCGCTGGAGAACGGCACGTTGCCGCCCGAAGCGGAGAACGATTGGGTGGTGGTGTCGGCGAACTGGGTCAATCCGGCCACCGACGATCTCGACGCCGTCTTCGAGAACAACTACCGCGCGTGCAAGAACGCAATTCTCGCGGCGATGAAGGGCCTGCCGCATCGCGATGAGGTGTTTGCCGCCGCTCGCGATGTATCGAATCCGTTCTACACCCCCAAACAACGCTAATCACACGCAACGCGGTCCGCGCGCCGTGAGGGGCGTGCTGCTGCGTGCGCTACTGAATGTGATCAGGAAGGAGACAAGCACTATGGAATACATTCGCCTCGGCCATTCGGGCCTGAAGGTGTCGCGTCTGTGCCTCGGCACGATGAACATGGGCACTCCGCGTTGGAAGCCGTGGATCTTTGACGAAGCGCAGAGCGAGCCAATTGTGCGTCACGCGCTGGAAGCCGGCGTCAATTTTATCGACCTCGCCGATTTCTATTCGACCGGTGTGGGCGAAGAAGTGGTGGGCCGCATTTTGAAGCGTCTCGCGCGGCGTGAGGAGATTGTCGTGACGACCAAGGTCGGCTACGACATGGGCGCGTATCAGAATGCCGGCGGCCATTCGCGCAAGCACATCATGGACGGTGTCGACGCGTCGCTCACGCGCCTCGGTATGGATTACGTCGATATCTACATGCTGCACTTCTTCGACGTGAACACGCCGGTCGAAGAAACCATGGGCGCGTTGAACGATATCGTGTGCGCGGGCAAGGCGCGTTACATCGGCGTATCGACGATGTACACGTGGCAGTTCGCGAAGATCATGCAGGTCTGCGAGCGCAACGGCTGGCACAAACCCATCAACATGCAACTGCAGTTGAACCTTGCGTATCGCGAGGAAGAACGCGAAATGATTCCGTATTGCCAGGATCAGGGCGTCGGTGTGTCCGTGTTCAGTCCTTTGGCGCGCGGTTTGCTGACCTGCGATCCAAACTCCACGCGCAACCAGACCGATTTCTTCACCGCGCAAATGTATGGCGATACGGCATCTCGTGAGATTGCTGCTTCGGTGGCGCGCGTGGCGGCGCGGCGCGGTGTGTCGGCTGCGCAGATCGCACAGGCGTGGGTGCTGAACCATGGCGGCGTTGCCAGCATGTTGGTCGGCGCGGATACGGCCGCTCAATTCGATAGCGCGCTGGCTGCGCTCGGCACGAAGCTCTCAGCCGACGAGCTGTTCGAACTCGAACGCAACTACACGCCGTGCGATCTGATCAACGACTACACCGCGGGAAAACGCATCGCTCGTGAAGCGCGGCTTGCGCAAGGCGTGTTCGTCGAGAACCTGGAGAAGGCCGCATGAGCGAATTGCTTCGAACCGGACATTACGTTGGTGGCCAGTGGTACGAAAGCGCGAGCACGTACCCGGTTCTGAATCCTGCAACGGGCGAGGTGATCGCTCAGGTCGCGAAGGGCGGCGCGGTGGAAACGACGCACGCCGTTGCTGCGGCAGAGCGAGCCTTTCCGGCGTGGCGCTCGATAACAGCCAAGGAGCGCGGCGCGCGTGTCAGACGCTGGGGCGAGTTGATGCTCGAGAACCGCGACGCGCTCGCCGAATTGCTGACACGCGAGCAAGGCAAACCGCTCGCCGAAGCGCGTGGCGAAGTCGGATATGCGGCGAGCTTCCTCGAATGGTTCGCTGAGGAAGCCAAGCGCAGCTATGGCGACGTGATCCCGAGCCCGAATCCGAACGCGAAGATCATCGTGACGCGCGAACCGGTCGGCGTGGTCGCGGCCATCACACCTTGGAACTTCCCGCTTGCGATGATTACGCGCAAGGCCGGCCCGGCGCTTGCGGCAGGTTGCACGATGGTGCTCAAGCCTTCCGAAGAAACGCCGTTGTCCGCTTTGGCGCTGGCAGTACTGGCGGAGAAGGCCGGCATTCCCCCGGGCGTGTTCAACATTGTCTCCGGCGATGCAGTGGCGATCGGCGGTGTGCTGACTGAATCGGAGGTGGTGCGCAAGCTGTCGTTCACCGGCTCGACGCGCGTCGGCAAACTACTCGCGAAGCAGTCGGCGGATACGCTGAAGAAGCTGTCTTTGGAGCTTGGTGGCAACGCGCCGTTCATCGTTTTCGACGATGCGGATATCGACGCGGCAGTGCAAGGCGCGATGGCTTCGAAATTCCGCAACACCGGGCAGACCTGCGTGTGCGTGAATCGCTTCTACGTGCAGGACGGTATCTACGACGCATTCACGCAGGCGCTGACACAGGCCGTGCGGAAGATGCGCGTCGGCAACGCGCTGCAAGGCGAAGTTGAACAAGGTCCGCTGATCAACCAGGCGGCGCTGAAGAAGGTGGAAGCGCATGTCGCCGACGCGTTGCAGAAAGGCGCGAAGGTGTTAACGGGCGGCAAACCGCATGCACTCGGCGGCACGTTCTATGAGCCGACCGTGCTGATCGATGCATCGAACTCGATGCTGATCGCCGCGGAAGAAACCTTCGGCCCAGTGGCCGCGTGCTTTCGCTTCAAGACGGAAGACGAAGCCATCGCGGCGGCCAACGACACGCCGTTCGGCCTCTCCGCCTATTTCTATACGCGTGACCTGGCGCGTGCATGGCGCGTTGCGGAAGCGCTGGAGAGCGGCATGGTCGGCATTAACGAAGGGATTCTGTCGACCGAAGTCGCGCCGTTCGGCGGCGTCAAGCAATCGGGCCTTGGCCGCGAAGGCTCGAAGTACGGGCTCGATGAATACACGGAACTGAAGTACATGATGATGGGCGGGCTCGGCCGCTGATCTTCGTTCAAGCGCTCTTCCCACGCATTCGCCTGACGCATCGCACGCCGACGCACGCGGCGAAAAGCGAGGCGAACGACGAGATAAACCGCGAAGCGAATAACGAGCCCAACTGCGTGGCTTGGCGCGGCACCGGCATCACGCCGGCTCCGCGTCCGCCGCGCACACACATACAAGGAGACAGCGTGAGCAATCAGGATAGCCAGGCGGCCACTTTCGGCCTCGCCCCCACTTTGTCGTCAGCCGCAGCGACGGCCGTGCACGGCCCCATTCCTCTCGACGACGTTCCGTTGAACGCGTTCCACGTCAAGATTGCCGGGCTGACGTTCGGCGCCCACTTCACCGAAGGGTTTGCACTCGGCACGATCGGCTATGCACTGGCGTCGCTGAATCGCCAGATGCCGCTCGACGCGTTCTGGATGGGCATGATCGGCAGTTCCGCGCTGATGGGCATCTTTGTCGGCAGCCTGGTGTTCGGCTGGCTGTCGGATCGCCTGGGACGGCAGAAGATCTTTTTGTTGAGTTTTCTGATCATCACCGCAGCAGCGTTCGCGCAGTTCCACGTGAGTTCGCCGCTCGAGTTGTGTCTGCTGCGGGTGTTGATCGGCTTCGGCATGGGCGGCGATTTCGCGGTTGGGCACGCGATCCTTGCGGAGTTTTCGCCACGCAAACATCGTGGCACTTTGCTCGGGTCGTTCAGCGTGGTATGGACAATTGGCTATGTGGCGGCCAACGTGCTTGGCATGCAGTATGCGGACGCGTCGCCCGATGCATGGCGGTGGCTGCTTGCGTCGGCCGGCATCCCGGCGCTGATCGTGTTGATTTTGCGTATAGGTACACCTGAATCGCCGCGTTGGCTGCATGGCAAGGGACGTGTTGCTGAAGCCAAAGCGATCGTGCTCAAGCACTTCGGCCCCAACGTGACGCTCGACGGCGGCGATGACGAACACGCGCAAACGCACGGTGGCTTCATGCGCCTGTTCAAGAAGGACCTGATCCGCAGAACGATCTTCAACTGCGCGTTCTTTGTGTGCCTCGTGATTCCCTATTTCGCGATCTACACGTTTCTGCCCACCATTCTTAAAGCGATTCATTTGGACAACAACTCCAGCACGGATTTTCTGTTGAACGGTTTCCTCGTGCTCGGCGCGTTGATCGGTATCTGGCTCACCATTAAGTTATCGCGCCGTATGTTTCTGATCGGCTCGTTCGCAGTGACATGTATGTCGTTGATTGCGTTGAGCCTGCTGCCGGAGTCAGCGACGCTCGCGATGATCGTCGCGTTCGCGATCTTCACGCTGACGATGTCCGCTTTCTCGAACCTTGTTGGCGTGTTTCCTCCAGAGTGTTTTCCGACCGAAGTGCGCGCGTGCGGCGTCGGGTTGGCGATTGCGTGCAGCCGTCTTGGTTCGGCGGTCGGTACGTTTCTGTTGCCGCTCGGCATCCTCCACCTGGGTTTTCACTCGACGATGATGGTGCTTGCCGTTGTCCTGCTGATTGGCATGGTGGTGTCGATTGCATGGGCGCCTGAGACGAAGCATCTGACGTTGAACGAAGCCAGCGGCGCATAGTCCGCGGTTAGTGCTGTTCGGAAACCCCGCCGCATCGGCAACGATGCGGCGGGGTTTTTTCATTTGCGGCGCGAGAGTTCGGGCGGAGGTGTCTCATGCATTTTTCGGAAAAGTCTTAATCGTTGATCCGAGTAAAAGACATGGCTGTCGGATGCATTCGAATCAATCGTAGGGATAGTCCTACGAATTTAAGAATCTTCTTAGGTACTTCGACAATGCGGAATCTTAATATTGTTTTGCGCCTGAACGATAGGCCGATGGTTCGAAACAAGACCGCCATTTCCGGCGATGAACATTGGAACGCCCAGGGGCAGATGGCGGGTCGTACCGAATACGAATTCGCCGTTGAATCGAATCAAGAAAGTTGTTTTTTTAACTCACTGGAGCAGTAACTATGAAGTCACTCATCCCCGCAGTTGCGTTCGCAACCGGCGGTCTGCTGGGCCTTGCATCGCTCGGCGCGCAAGCGTCGGACGGCACGATTACGTTCACGGGCAGCCTGTCGGACACCACGTGCTCGATTAACGGCAAGGCGGCCGGCACACCTGCTGACATACCGGGTGTCCAGTTGCCGGAGGTTTCGGCCTCCGCGCTCGGGACTGCAGGCGCAACGGCGGGCCGGACGCAGCCGATCGTGCTGGCACTGACCGGCTGCTCGGGCACAGCGACCAAGGCCGTGGCCTTTTTCGAAAGCGGCCCGACCGTTGACCAAAGCAACGGCTACCTGAAGAACCAGGCAGCCACAAGTCCGGCTACCAACGTCGAAGTGCGTTTGCTGAACGCATCGTTCCAACCGATCAACATCACCAGCGGTTTGAACAACGATATCGCCGCTAATGGCGCGACGATCACTGCAGGCGCTGCAACCCTTAACTACTACGGCGAGTACTACGCCACGGGTAAGGCGACGGCCGGTGCAGTAAGCACGAGCGTTAACTACACGATGCAGTACCAGTAAGCGAAAGCCGAGGCGTTCGCTCGCGCGAGCGCTTTTTTATAGCCCATTTTTAAGACCATTTTTCAAAGAGGTGAATGTGATGAAGCTCGGTCGAATTGCAATAGGAGTTGGATTTGCCTGTGCGCTGCTGGCAGGCAACGCAAATGCAAGCGTGACGATTGGCGGTACGCGTGTGGTGTATCCGCTTGACCAGCGCGAAGTCACGGTCAAGCTCGAAAACGACAGCGGCACGCCATCCCTGGTACAGGTGTGGATCGACGACGGCCACCCGGATGCGAAGCCAGGCGAAATCAAAGTGCCGTTCGTGATTACGCCGCCGATCTTCCGCATGGACCCGAAGAAGTCGCAAACGCTGCGGGTTATCTACAGCGGTGAGGCCGTGCCGACCGATCGCGAATCGGTGTACTGGCTCAACGTGCTCGACATCCCGCCGAAGGCAGACAACAAGGATAACGCCAACTTGCTGCAGCTTGCCTATCGGACACGCATCAAGGTGTTCGTGCGGCCGCCGAAGCTGGCCGGCAAGCCGGAAGATGCGCCGGCCCAATTGAGCTGGAAGGTCACGGCTGCGCCGGGCGGCAAAGGCGAAGCCCTGAGCGTATCGAATCCGACGCCGTACTACGTGTCGTTTAGCGAAGTCGACGTGGAGAGCGGCGGTCACACATACAAGAACGAACAGGGCGGTATGGTGGCACCCCACGCGACCGAGGTGATGCCCGTCGCCCAGATGAATGCAGTCGCCGCAGGCGCGAAGGTCCACTACACCGCAATCAGCGATTACGGCGGCCCCATGCCCGGCGACGCAACGCTCGGCCAATAGACCTCCGTAGTTCGTCGGCCGGGCGGCCGCCTTCCGCCCATTGACAACCCTTTCCTGCCCACAGCGTGCGTTGCACAGGCAACGCACAGGGACGACGCACGCCTGTTACCGGACATTAGAAGTCAGCCAGATCATGAAACGTTCACCTCGTCTTCAGTCGCATGCTCGCACCAGTGCTCAATCTGGTCCGTTCGGCCTGAACCCCGTCACCGCAGTTGTGCTGTCGGTTTTCGCGGTGGTGGGCGGCGTCCAGCCGGCGTGTGTGAGTGCTTCCGAGAGCGACACCGCTCCCGCAGCCGTGCAGTTCGATTCGACGTTCCTGCGCACCGACCCGAACCAGACCGTGGACGTCGCGCGTTTCGCGCGTGGCAACGCGGTGTCGCCAGGCGTGTACTCGGTTGACGTGTGGCTGAACGATACTCGCATCGCCCGGCAGGACGTCCGCTTTGTGGCGGTAGAGGGGAGTGACACTGCACGCCCTTGCTTTAGTCGTCAGGTGCTCGAGGGCTTCGGGGTCGATTTCGCCAAGGTCGGTGTGGACACCGCTGCGAAGCCGGAGGCAGGAAAGGCCAGCGATGCGATTGCCGCGGCGCAGGCTGGCAAGCCTGCCGGTGCTGCTGATAGCAACGAGTGTATTGACCTGGCAACCGCCGTGCCGAACGCGACCGTCGACTTCGACTTCTCGGAACAGAAGCTCATGCTGACTGTGCCGCAGAAGTACATGCGCAACGCCGCGCGCGGTTACGTGCCGGCGGAGATGTGGCAGCAGGGTGTGAACGCGGGCTTCGTGAGCTACAACGCGAATACGTATCACACCAATGGTGCCGGCATCAATTCGACCCAGAGCTATTTGGGGCTTAATGCGGGTGTGAACATTGGCGGATGGCATTTCCGCCATCAGTCGTCGGTAACCTCGGCGTCCGGTGAAGGTACGCAGTTTGACGACATCGCCACCTACGTCCAGCACGACGTGACGAAGCTCAAGTCGCAAGTGACGTTGGGCGATGCGAGCACCGCCGGCGACGTATTCGACAGCGTGGCTTTCCGCGGCGTGCAAATCGCCACGGACGACCGCATGCTGCCCGAATCGATGCGCGGCTACGCGCCGGTGGTGCGCGGCACGGCGCAATCGAACGCGCGCGTGACGATTCGCCAGAACGGCCAGATCATTTACGAAACCACGGTGTCGCCAGGGCCGTTCGAGATCAAGGACCTGTACGCGACCGGCTACGGCGGCAACCTCGATGTGACCGTGACCGAAGCGGACGGACACACACAAAGCTTTACTGTGCCGTACGCCTCGGTTGCACAGTCACTGCGGCCGGGCACCACGCGATTCTCAGCGACGGCGGGGCAGTTGCGGAACGATACGCTCGAAACGAAGCCAGCTTTTGCGCAGTTCACCCTGCAGCGTGGTCTCACTAACACGGTGACGGCCTACGGCGGCGCCGTGGTTGCCAACGGCTATGTGGCCGCTGACATCGGCGCCGCGCTCAACACGAAGTACGGCGCGCTCTCGGCGGACATTACCGGCGCTCAGACCCAAGTGCCGGGCCAGAGCACGATGCGCGGCACCAGCTTGCGCATCGGCTACAGCAAGTTCATCGATTCGACGGACACGAACATTTCGGCGGCGGCGTATCGCTATTCGACCGCAGGCTTCCTGAATCTGTCGGATGCAGCATCTGTGCGCGATGCGGCCTTGCACGGCGGCGACATCAACTCGGTCGACCGGCAGCGCAACCGGTTGCAAGTGACAGTCAACCAGAACTTCAAGGATCAAGGCACCGTATTTCTGAGCGCGTCGTCGCAGAAGTACTGGAATCGCAGCGGCAGCGACACGTTCTATCAGGCCGGCTACACCAACAGCTTCAAGTACGGGACCTACAGCATCACGGCGGGACGCACGCGCAACTCCGACGGCTCGATGGAGAACCTGTACATGGTTAGCACGACGATACCGCTCGGCCACAGCCAGCATGCGCCGTTGATGTCGACCAACCTGTCGAGCACGGGCGGCGCTATGAACTTGCAGGCTAATGTCAGCGGCTCGCTCGGCGACAGCAACCAGTACTCGTACAACGCCTATGGCACGTACAACAGCGCCAGCAGCGGGGCCGCGTCCAACGCGGGTGTCAGCGGTACCTGGCGCGCCCCGTATGCGCAGATGACTGCGTCGGCCAGTTCGGGATCGGGTACGAGCCAGCTGTCGGCTGGTATCAGCGGGACGGTGGTCGCGCATCCCGGTGGCGTGACGTTCTCGCAGACGGTCGGCGATACGTTCGGCATTGTCGATGCGCCGGGAGCCGAAGGGGCCAGTGTGTCGAGCGCGCCGGGTGTGAAGGTCAACAGTCGTGGTTATGCGGTGGTGCCGTACCTGACGCCGTATGGCATGAACACGGTGGATATCGATCCGAAAGGCACGTCGACCGATGTTGAGTTTGAATCGACTTCGGAGCAGGCGGTGCCGCGGCTCGGGTCGGTGGTGATGCTCAAGTACAAGACGGTGACCGGACGGGCGGCCTTGATTCGTGCGCCGCAACCGGGTGACAAGGCGCTGCCGTTTGGCGTGGATGTGGTGGATGGAAACGGCAAGACTGTGGGTGTGGTGGCGCAGGACAGTCGGATCTTTGCGCGCGGCCTGGAAGACAAGGGCTCGCTATTTGTGAAGTGGGGCGAGGCAGGGGCCGAGCAGTGCCGGATTGATTATGTGTTGCCAAAGTCGACGGGTAAGACGGAGGCGGCGTACATATCGGTGGAAGGACACTGCCGTCCCGATGACGAGCGGGATCCAGCGACCGCCAACCGTCTCAGTGTCGAATCGGAAAGGTGAATACAATGTTTAAAGCAGACTTGAGTATGAGCGGAATCGGCTCAACCAATATCGATGTTGGGCGTTTTGAAGCCGACGCTGGCGAACTCCATTTGGGGCATTCGCTGACGCGACTCTTCGTGCGATTTGCGCTGATACTGTTCGGTGGCCTGATCTCGGTATCAGCACACGCAAACATTGCCTGCGAAGTTGCGAATATCGACTTGGCAATTGCGGCCGGAAATATTGCTTTACCCGTGAGTACGGTGCCTGGTACGACATTGGGTACCATTTCTTCCAGCACCTTCCAGATGAAATGCCATTTTACGAATCGAGTTAACAACGTTACTGCCGCGACGAATTACGCAAATCTCAGTACAAAGGCATCGCTTGCTACCGGATACAACGACCTTTACAAAACCAACATTGCTGGTATCGGAGTTCGATACACGTTTAATTCATCTGATTGCAACGTGAAAGACGTGGTGATGCAAGACGGTAAGGTGAAGATTGGCTGCTTCTTCGAGGGACCGATAGGCGGACCAGTCCAGACCGCCAACATTACTGTAACACCCACGCTTGTGGTCACAGGAGCGATAGGTTTTGGAACGTCGACGCTGTCGACTTCTCCATTGATCTCAATCGTCTATACGTCGTCTGATCAAGATACCTCTTGGTCTAAGGGTGACCTTTTTTCGGGGAGCGCAACGGGTACATTCGTCCATCCTGCCTGCTCCGTTAGCCGGCCGGCTGTTCCAGTTACACTTCCCTCGATCGGCATCAGCCGGCTGTCATCCGGCGTCGGTTCAACCGCAGGGGCGGAGCAGTTCTCGCTGTCGTTTAGTTGCAGCTCCGGGGCGAAGGTGTTGATCACGCTTACGGACAGCGTGGATACGGCGAACCGAAGCAATACCCTTCAGCTAAAGGCGGGTTCGACGGCGAAAGGCGTTGGGGTGCAGATTTTAAATGGCAACTCACCGGTTTCGTTCGGCCCAGACTCTGACACGGTTGGCAATACGAACCAATGGACGATTGGTAGTTCGCCAGATGGAGCATTAGATGTGCCGCTGACCGCGCGCTACATCAGAACAGGTGCGCTCTTACCGGGGACGGTCAATGCGCTTGCTACGTTCACGATGTCGTATCAGTAATGGGTGACGAGATATCAAGGCAAGCCGCGCCTCCGCTTAGTTCGGTGGTAATGCTGAAGAGTGAGTCACTCGGCTTACGGATGGTAGTGCGGCCCCCGCTTGCGGTGATGGCGACGATAGTCCCGCGCAGTTGCAGTGTGACTACACCTTCTGTTACGCAGCCGCTGCCTACCGTGTCTCCAAGCAGTCTAGCCTTTGGACCGGCTGGGGCAACTTTGTTCAACCTTGGCGTCAACTGCCCTTCCGGGGCCAAGGTTTATGTGACGCTAACGATGCGTCGAACGTTTCCAACACGTCGAGCACGTTGAGCCTGACGCCAGACTCAACCGCGAAGGGCGTTGGTTTGCAGATTCTCAATGGAACGACGCCGATTGCCTATGGCCCCGACTCCCCTGTTGCGGGAAAAATGAATCAATGGTCGGCAGGCATGGCGGCAGGCGGTACGATGAATATTCGACTGACTGCCCTATACATACGAACGACCGTGCCTTTGACTCCGGGCACAATAAAGGGTGTGGCCACTTTCACCATGGCCTATCAATAGTGCTGCGCAAGCGGCCCGCTGTTCGCCAGAAGCACTTGGCAGGGAGCCCCGTTCAAGTGCCGCATCTGCCCCCCAATCCCCATTTCCGATACGTCCGCCCCCATGACGTGTATCATTCGTTCCCTGCGCTGTTCTGTGCCGGCAATTCCCGTATTTCCAAACGCTCGTTCGTAACCTGGTTGCGACGCAGCGGAGTTGCCGCGTGAAGCGGGTCTCAGACCGGCTCCCGCAGTTCGGCGCCGCCGCGCCAGACATGGCAGACCAGGGGCTACAAGCTTCTGAAGACCGCTCGAACCTCTATCCGTGACCGCCAGACCCGATGTCAGTCTCCGAACTCAAACGCCGCCGCACGTTCGCGGTCATTTCCCACCCGGACGCGGGCAAAACCACGCTTACTGAGAAGCTGCTGCTGTTCTCGGGCGCGATTCAGATCGCCGGTACCGTGAAGGGCCGCAAGAGCAATCGCTATGCGACTTCGGACTGGATGGAGATCGAAAAGCAGCGCGGCATTTCTGTCGCCAGTTCAGTCATGCAGTTCGAGTACGGCGACGCCGTCATCAACCTGCTCGACACCCCGGGCCACGAGGACTTCTCTGAAGATACCTACCGTGTGCTGACGGCGGTCGACGCCGCCGTGATGGTGATCGACGGCGCCAACGGCGTCGAAGCGCAAACGCTGAAGCTGCTCGAGGTCTGCCGCAGCCGCAAGACGCCGATCGTTACCTTCATCAACAAGCTCGACCGCGAAGTGCGCGAGCCACTCGAACTGCTCGACGAAATCGAGCAGCATCTGGGTGTGGCGGCCGTGCCGTTCACCTGGCCGATCGGCATGGGCAAGGAATTCCAGGGCGTCTACGACATTCAGCACGACCAGGTGCGCCTGTTCCGCGCTGGGCAGGATAAGGCGGGCGGTGCGGTCGAAACGCTGCAAGCGCTCAGCGACGAAGAAGGCGAACGCCGCTTTGGCCATAGCTGGGTCAAGGCGAAAGAAGAAATCGACCTGATCACAGGCGCGTCGCCTGATTTCGATCGCGAGCAGTTCCTCGCGGGTCAGCAATCGCCGGTGCTGTTCGGCTCGGCGATCAATAACTTCGGCGTGAAGGAAATTCTCGACGCGCTGGTCGACCTTGCACCGCCGCCGTCGATGCGCATGACCGTGCAACGTCCGGTGATGCCGGACGAGCCGAAGTTCACCGGCGTGGTGTTCAAGGTGCAGGCGAACATGGACCTGGCGCACCGCGACCGCGTGGCGTTCATTCGCGTGTGTTCGGGGCATTTCGAACGCGGCATGGCCGTGAAGGTGACGCGCACGAACAAGACGTTCCGCGCGAATAACGTGGTGACGTTCCTGTCGCAGCGTCGTGAGACGGTCAGCGAGGCGTATCCGGGCGACATCATCGGTATCCCGAATCACGGCACCCTGAGCCTCGGCGATACGTTGACCGAAGGCGAACTGTTGCAGTTCGTTGGCCTGCCGTTCTTCGCGCCGGAAATTTTCCAGACGGTGGAAGTGGTGGACCCGATGCGCGCGAAGCAACTCGGCGAAGCGCTGAAGCAGCTCGGCGAGGAAGGCGCGATTCAGGTGTTCCGTCCGGAAGTCGGCGGTTTGATCATTCTTGGCGCGGTGGGTCAACTGCAGTTCGAAGTGGTGTCGCACCGCTTGTCGACGGAATACAAGGTCGACGTGCGGATGGCGCCGGCGCGGTATCGCATGTCGCGTTGGGTGACGTGTGACGATGCGGCTGAATTGCGTCGTTTCACGGATTCGTACGCGGCGCGGATCGCGCTCGATGCATCGGATGCGCCGACGTATCTGGCATCGCATGTGTCGGAAATCGAAGTCGCGCAGAAGGCCTGGCCGAAGATTGTCTTTAATGAACTGCGCGAGCATTCGGGCGCGCCGTTCAAGAAGGCGATGTAAGCCGTCATAGGCCGCTAATTGAGGTCGGTGAAGCGGGTTCGTTTCGCCTGATTGGGACAAATCCGACCTGCAGGCCGAAAAGCTTCGCAACGCTATTGAGCGAGTCGACGGTCGGATTCCCGGTCCCGCGCTCGATGTCCTGGATGACTCGGCGGCTGACGCCTCGGTGCGCGGCGAATTCCGCCTGGGTCAGGCCCGTCATCTTGCGCATCGCTTTCATGGCCTCAGGAATGGTCATGTCGCCCCGGGCGATCCTTTCGTAGAAAGCGCGGCGCAGGGCGTTCTGCTCTTCACGGGTGGGGCGAATCCGACGGGGCATGCTAGGCCTCTAAGGGTTGAAGAGCTTTCAGTTGTCGGGCCTGTGTATCGATGTACTGCGTCAGGAACTCGATGATGTCGTGATCGACCCCCCGCGCTGCCATCGTGTCGGGCAGGCGTTCGATCTGTACGGCAAACCGGCTCAACTCCGCGGCGAGCATTCGGCGTTCGTGGTCAGGTACAGGCAACGCCGCGAGCACGTCGGTCCAGTCCATCAGCTCAGCCCGGGTGTTCGGGCGATACCACCTCAATGCACGTGGGATCAACTCGGGATCGAGGTACATCGGCGCGAAGTCAAACAGGGGCGTGAGCTGAACTCTGCCTTCGACCAGTTGCACAGCCGTATTGCGCGCGTGATTGTCCGTGTTGCGCATCGCCAGATTGAGTACGTCCCGCTTGATGAATTCGAGCGTTTCGGCTGCTGGATCGCTCACAACTTTGCGGATTCCGGCCACGACCTCGAAGAGGCTCGGTCGCTGGTCAAAACCGGGTAACCCCAGAATGGATGCCACGCTTTCCTGATGGAGGCGCACGACTTTCCCGTCGCGCGCGATCCGGTCGAAGCGCGGAACCAGCAGAACGTCTCCGTGAAGGGTCGGCAAATCCGCGTGCGTGCGGATACCCAGCGCGGCAGCCACCCGCATGTACGCTGCTTCATTGCGCAGGACCTTGTCGTCGGCCGCGCTATTCCCGCGCGGCAGTTTCGCGATCAAGTGCTGCGTGGCATCGGCATCAGGCAGGATGGCATCACCACGCAGCAGGCCCGCGCGGTCCCGGGTTAGCAGGTATTTCGGCGCCGCGCCCTGAACCCCCGTGGTGCCGGTGCCCAGCATCCCGTGCGCGGACATCATTTCCTTGAATTCTGCGCTTCGCACGGCGACGTCGTCGATGGTCAGGCAAAGGCCGCCGTTAAGCTCGATCTGCGCGCAGTCAACCCAGCGATCGTCCAGAAATATCTGCAGGGTGCAATCCATGAGGCAACTCCTTGTGCCTCCTAAATGTAGCGCGATAAGGCGATGGATTGCTTATGTGCTTCTTATAAGTGCTTTTTGGCCGAATCAGCGACTGGATGGCAGTCGTTCAAGGGTCGCAGACGTAGGTTGCTCTTGCGCTCCTTGGCGTTCGATCGTGGCGCGTTAGAAGATGCGTCTAACATCCCTCATATGGGCCACTAAGCGGCTTAACAGCCTATCTATGGGCTGTTAAATTGAAAGGCAGCAAGAATCGGCCAAGGATGGGGCGTGAATCCGGCGCAGCGAACTCATGAGCGAGAAAGCCTGTGACCCAGCGGTTGTGTTGGCGGGGCTGAAAGCCGCCAGGCAAATGCTTGCACAAATTTTCAGTAAAACAATTAATTTCAACATTTGCTGAAAATGGTGATTTTACTGAAAAATTTGCCAAATTTCAGTATTTAGGCTAATTTCAACAAATGCTGAAAGTGGACAAATTGATGAACAGGACCGAACTTCAGGGTCGTGAGGCCTTGGAGAGCTTGCTCTCGCAAATACCCGTCATCGGCATCCGTGACGTGCAATGGGAGCGCCCGCTCGCCAGTCAGGAAGTCGACCTCATCGTGCACCTGCAAACGGCAGAGCAGCCCTATCAATTGTTCTGCGACATCCTGCCCAGCGGGCAGCCGCGATATGTCAACCACGCCTTACTGAAGATGCGTGAGGAAGTAACCCGGGGCGGACCAGAGGTTGTGCCGATTCTTATTGCCCCCTATTTCTCGCCGGCGACGAGGGATGTCTGTCAACAAAACCATGTGGGCTATCTCGACTTGGAGGGCAATGCGCGGATTTCCTTCGGGAGTGTCTTCATTGACCGTCAAGTTTCCGTCAAGCCTGTCGTTGAACGCCGCGAGCTCAAGTCCCTGTTCAGGCCTCGGTCGGCGCAAGTGCTTCGAGTGATGTTGCGCGAGCCCGCGCGTATCTGGCGCGTTGCTGAGCTTGCGCAAGCCTCGGGCGTCAGTCTGGGCCACGTCAGCAATGTGCGCACAGGATTGCTGGATCGTGAATGGGCCACGGCGAGCAGCGATGGACTTTACTTGTCCCAACCCGACCTCTTGCTGGACGCATGGCGTGATAGCTATGAAGCGCCAGCCGGCGAGCACAAGCGTTTCTACACGACACTGCACGGAAGTGCCCTTGAGGATGCCGCGCGCAACGTGCTGAGTGGGAATGGCGAGAAGGATCTTTGGGCGGCCTTCGCTTCATTTTCCGCTGCCAAGTGGTTGGCGCCCTATGCGCGAACCAGTACCCACTACTTCTATGCAAGCCACGCAGGGCTGGAGAAGCTCAAGACGGCTCTGAAACTGGAGCCTTCAGCGAAGGGAGAGAACGTTATGATCATGCTCCCTAAAGACGAAGGCGTGCTGTCGGACACCGTCGAACCGGCACCCGGCGCCATCTGTACCAGCCCGGTTCAGACCTATCTTGATCTGAGCATTGCCGGTGAGCGCGGCGAAGAGGCCGCTCAATATCTACGTCAGGAAAGGATGACATGGCCGAATTAGTTCCACAGGAGCCGCAGTCGGCGGCTGATTACGACGATCGCACCACCCATGCCGTGAAATCCGTTCTGGTGGAGATTGGCCAGGTGCTTGGCAGCTTTAGAGGCAAATTCGCGGTGATTGGTGGCGCGGTGCCCTGGTTGCTGCTCGACAGCGAAGAGATGCGACACGTCGGCACGATTGACGTCGATTTGAGCCTGGACGCCGAGGCTCTTGCCGATAAGGAATACGCCACCCTCGTCGCGGCGCTGATGGGTCACGGTTATCAACAACGCGACGGACTCAGGCGCTTCCAGCTCGTTCGTCAGGTCCCGCCAACGGATGAAGGGCCGGCGATCGATGTCATCGTCGACTTCCTTATGCCGCGTCAGGCCGACATTGAAAAGAACATTCCGCCGCTGATTGACAACTTCGCGGTCCACCGCGCAGACGGCGCCGACCTCGCTACGCGTTTCTATCAAATGGTGGCGATTTCAGGGCCGATGCCAAACGGTGGTACCAACAAAGTCGAAATCGCCGTGTGTTCCATCCCGGCCCTGCTGGCCATGAAGGGGTATGCCCTGAACGGACGGCTCAAACAAAAAGACGCTTATGACGTCTACTTCTGCGTGCGAAACTATCCGGGAGGCGTGGAGGCCTTGGCAGACGCCTGTTACCCGCTTCTCGACCACGCCAGCGGTGCTGTGGGGTTCGGGTATATCGCAGCAAAGTTTGATGTCCTCGACGGTTTTGGACCTACCTCGGTCCGGCGATTCGTCGAAGACTCTCAAATCCTGGGTGATCGCACGCCAGAGCAATGGCAACAGGACGCCTTTGGACAGGTCGAGGCGCTCTTGCGCGCATTGAACTTGCGTGAGTAAGCGCTACCGCGGCCTTGTCGAATACCCTCGGCTAACACGCACGGCAAGGGATCAAGGGATTATTCCAGCCCGGATGACGAAGTTACGCCCTTCGACTGCGATGACCTGGCGCTAACCGAGTGCGAGACCTGTAGGAGCAAAACCTCTTCCCGCATCCACCCCGCGAACGCTTGCACATACTCAAGCCCCACATATTGCTGCGGGATGTCGAGCCAATACCCGAACGGCCCAGTCACCTCGATCTCCGAGAACCGCGTCAAACTCCCATCAGCCAATTCCTCGACGATCATGTTCCGATCGACCACCGCCAGCCCCGCGCCTTTACGCGCGGCGCGGATCGCCTGCTCCAGCGTAGAAAACTCGATGCCGTTTTCCGCGTAGCGTGCGGGCAGGCCCGCCTTCGCCAGCCAGTTCGGCCACAGGTCCAGGCGGGCGTCGTTATGCAGCACGTGCAGCGCGGGCAAATGTTCGAGCAGCATGTCGAGTGATTCGCTGAGCAGACCCGGTGCGCCGACTAGTACGTGGCGCTCCGTCATCAGCAATTCGGAATGCGCACCCGCGAGTGCATTTCGGCCGAAGCGGATGACGCAGTGGCAGTCTTCGGTGGGCGACGTGCGAACGGACAGTTCGACATCGGGCAATTCGTCCCCGAGCGAGCCGAGCCGCGGCGAGAACCACTGTGTCGCAAAGGTGGGCGGCACGGCGACGACGAGACGCCGCCGCCCTTTGGCTGCGGTGATCTGACGGAAGCCGCGCTCGATGGTGTCGAAAGCTTCGGAGAGGCAAGGCAGGAATTGCACCCCGGCCGGCGTCAACCGGATCCCCTTGTGATCGCGCTCAAACAGCTTCGCGCCGAGCGATTCCTCGAGCAGCTTGATCTGCCGGCTCACCGCGCCTTGGGTGACGCATAGCGCAGTGGCCGCGCGGTTAAAGCTCATGTGCCGGGCTGTTTCTTCAAAGAAGCGCAACGCGATCAGCGATGGCAAGCGCCGCATAAATCACCTTCTGTCTCTTTGTTCGTTCGGAGCAGGCGTGACTGTTGTCGCGTGCCTGCTCGCGGAATCCATGTTCGTGCCGCGCGTTGTCTCCGACGCGCCGTGCCGCCATCAATCAGCCCGCACCTGTCAAAGGCAAACGGGCCGTTCGGGCAGCCATAGGATTGTCGCATTCAGGCTCGATATTTTGCCTGATCGCGCTAAAAAAATTCTGGCGTGCGTTGGCGCGGATCAAGCGGGATTTCGTCTACGTCACACCGCGTTTTCAGCACCGCAGCCGCGCAAGCCCTCGACTTCGCCTATCCTGACGAAGACGCGCGCCACCTGGCCGCCGTGCCTACTTCACACTCCGCTGGAGCGCCCGTGACCGTTCGCAACCTAGACGCCCTGTTCCGCCCTAAATCCGTCGCCGTGATCGGCGCTTCCGAGCGGCCGGGCAGCACCGGCGCAATGGTGTGGGCGCGCGTGCTGGAAGGCGGCTTCGAGGGCCCCATCTGGCCGGTCAATCCGAAATACGAGACGCTCGGCGGACGCAAGGTCATCGGCGATGTCGGCGATTTGCCGCAAGCGCCTACCGTCGCGCTGATCTGCACGCCGCCCGACACGTGGCCCGGCATCATCCACAAGCTCGGCGGCCTAGGCACGCGCGCGGCGATCATCGTCGGCGAGGTGCGGAGCGATGAGGACCGCGCGCATCTCCGGCATGCGCTCTCGGCGGCGCGGCCGCATTTGCTGCGGATCGTCGGGCCGGGCAGTCTCGGAGTGGTGTCGCCGGCGCTGCACGCGCATTTCGGTGCGCCGTCGTGCACGGTGAAGGCGGGTGGTGTGGCATGGGTGTCGCAGTCGAATGCACTGACGAATGCTGTGCTCGGTTGGGCGCATGCGCGCGGCCTTGGCTTTTCGCACGCCGTGGCGCTGGGTGGCGAAGCCGACGTAGATGCCGGCGACGTGCTCGACTATCTGGCGAGCGATCCCGGCACGCGCGCGATCCTCCTGGAGTTGGATACGGTGCGCGCCGCGCGTAAATTCATGTCCGCGGCTCGCGCGGCGGCGCGCAACAAGCCAGTGCTGGCGTTGCGCTCAGGCCGCGCCGATCCGGCCGACGCGCTGTACACGGCGGCATTCCGCCGCGCGGGCATGGTGCGCGTCGATTCGCTCGACGATCTGCTCGATGAAATCGAAACGCTCGGCGTGGGCCGGGTGGCGGCAGGCGCGACGGCGACGCTGATTACCAGCGACAGTGGCCTCGCCACGCTCGCCTGCGACGCCTTTGCCGCTGCCGGCGACACGCTCGCGCCGTGGCCCGCCGAAGCGGATGCGGCGCTAAGCGAAGCGCTGCCGCACGCGGTGGCCGGCAACCCGCTAAGACTCGGCGACGATGCGCGTCCCGAGCATTTCGGCACCGCGCTCAAGCTGCTCGCCGAGCATCGCAGCACGGGCACGGCCTTCGTGGTCCACGCGTCGACGCATGGCGCGCCGGTCGGTGAGGTCGCGCAGGCATTGATCGCGAATCAGCGCTTCGCCTATCGCGGGCTGCTCGCATGCTTTTTCGGCGGCGTGGATGCGGCCACGCGCGATGCGCTGCATGCGCAAGGCATTCCGGTTCATACGACGCCACAGCGGCTTGCGCGCGCTTTTGCGCGTCTGGTCGACTACCGGATGGGACGCGAACTGCTGATGCAAACGCCGGAAGGTTTGCCGGCGCAGATACCCGAAGCAATCGACGCCGCTCAGGCGCAGGCCCGCGCCGCGCTCGCGGCAGGTGAGCACCAACTAACTGGGGCCGCGGCGGCACAGTTTCTTGAGCGTTTTGGTCTGAGCGTTGAAACGCAAGGGGGCGACCTGACGAAAGGATCCTCGGCGCAAGGCGCTACGGAAAGATCGACGCAAGTGCTAACCCAACAAGCCGTGCAGCAACTAGCCGCAGCGCCGGCACAAGCAGACTGCGAGGAACTGGTCGCCGCACAGTCGCGCAAGCCGGTTGTCGCCATCGCCGTCGAACTTCACGACGACGACAACTTCGGCCCCGTCTTCCGCTTCACCGCGCCTTCTGCGGATGGCGTGTCCGAGCCGCTGCGCGTCTACGGCTTGCCGCCACTTAATCCGATGCTCGCGCGCGACATGGTCATGCACACGCGCTACGCGCGCCTGATCGATCCCGAGCCGGCATTAACCGCATTGACGGCGCTTTCGCAGGCGGTCTGCGACGTCAAGGAGATCGTCGGCCTGGCGCTGACGCTGTGCGTATTCAAGGACCACGTGGTGGTAGTCGAGCCTACCCTCAGCCTCGCGTCGACACGCAGCCGGCTCGCGATCGTACCGTACCCGCGCCGTTTCGAAGAGACGATCGACTGGCAGGGCCTGCGCGTGACAGTCCGGCCGATCCGACCGGAAGACGAAGCCGCGCATCACGATTTCGTCGAAGCGATGACGCCGGAAGATTTGCGTTTGCGGTTTTTCGGCGCAGTAGGCAGCTTCGATCACTCGCAGCTCGCGCGTATGACGCAGATCGACTACGACCGCGAAATGGCGCTGATCGCGACGGTCACCAGCGAAGACGGTTTCACGCGCACGCTCGGCGTCGTGCGCGCCGTAGCCGATCCCGACAACGAGACGGCCGAGTTCGCCGCCGCGGTGCGCTCCGACCAGAAAGGCCGGCGCCTTGGACAACTGCTGATGGATCGGATCATCAAGTACGCGCGGGCGCGCGGCACCCACTGGCTGGTCGGCGAGGCGTTGCGGGAGAACGCGCCGATGATCGCGCTAGCCAAGTCCTGCGGCTTCACCATCACGCCGACGGAAGATCCTGGCGTGGTCGGCTTCAGGATGGCGCTGGATGAACCGGCGCAAGGCTAAGTTGGCGGGGAGGGCGCTTGCCGAAGCTCACAGACACAAGACCGCCCGCTATGACTATGACGCCAGGCCGCGGCGATTCGCGGCCCCAGGCGTTGTGACTTCAGCTTTTAAGCCGGCAACTTCGCCGCGGCTTCGTCGACCTGCGTGCGGGTCACGGACAACTCTTCCAGCAACGCTTCAGCGTACACAGCGCCGGTTTCGCGTTCCAGACGCGCGATGGTCGCGGCGCAACGGTTCGCGTCCTTCAGCGTCGCGATGAACGACTTCACCGATTCACCCGCCTTGAAGGCGTCGAACAGCGGCACGCGGATGTCGTCCGGCAGCGGACGCGCCGTCCATTGATACGGCTTGCCGTTGAACGTGAACTGCGGCGGCAGCACGCGCTCTTTCTTCGCGGCCGGAATCAGGCCGAAGGTGCGCGCGGCGTCGCCGATCTGCTCAGCCGAAAACAGCTCGTCCGGGCTGATGTCGAATTGCTGAATGAAGGTCTCGATGCTGTGCATCGCCGCAGCGCGGTCGTCACGGCGCTTTTGCGCATGAGCGACGATGTCGCGCAGTTCGTCGGCTTCTTCGGGCGTGATCGTGAAGCTCGACTGCTTCTGCTGAAGTTCGGAAAAACGCTGGAATTCGGAATCGGTCAGAAGTTTCGCCATTGCTTGATCGTTGAGCGCGCATGAGGAGACCCCTGCGGCGTGATTTTTGAAAGGGTCGCCATTCTAAACCATGTGCATTAAACAGCCTCTTCCCGAAACATCGAGAGCGCCTGCACCGTCTCACGCAGCAGCGCCGTTGCCGCCTCCAGCGTCGGCGCGACGTATTCGTCGATGCGCCGCAAGTACGGACACGTGAGCACCGCGATCGCCTGACCCGACGGCCCCTGGATCGGAAACGTGACGTCCGTGACACCGAAGGTCTGCTGACTGTCCTTCTGCGAAAAACCCGCCGCGCGAATCCGCTCGCATGCCTGTTCCAGGGCTTCGCGATCGATCGTGACTTCGCCTTTCACCTTGGTGTGTTCGGCCAGCATCTGGTCGCGTTGCTCGACGCTTTGAAACGCGAGCATCACGCGGCCCGAACCCGTATCGATCAGGCCGACCCGCGAGCCGAGCCGCACCGACATGCCCCACGTGCCCGGTCCGTCCACTTGCGCGATCACCAGCAGATTGCCGCGGTCGTACACCACGAGGTGACACGATTGCTCCGCGGCATCGGCAAAACGCTGCATCAGCGGCAGGGCTTCGGAGATCAGGCGGTTCATCGGCGGATGACGATGTGCGAGCGCATACAGCTTCAGGCTCAGCGAATAGCGGTCGCCCGCCGCCGAGCGCACCACGTACTGCCGTGCGACCAGTCGCTCCAGCATCCGGTACATCTCGCTCGCGTTGCGTCCCAGCCGCTTGGTGATTTCGGCGCGCGTCAGCCCTTCTTTCTGCTCCGCGAGCAGTTCTAGGATGTCGAGGCCCTTGTCCAACGCGGGGGCGCGGTAACGGTCGGCGTCGTCTTTGTCGTCTGCGTCCATGGTGAGCGAGGTTCCGTGTGTTGTTCTCATTATCTGGCGCGTGAGTGTAAGTGCGTGGGGAATCTCGTGCGAGGTGGCACGCGCCAGGGGAAACACCGAGGCATGATGCAGTGCACATCGCTTGACTTCGAAAAGTCCGTATATGAATAATACGTTCATTGGTGAATGAACGCACACCAATACTTCATAAGAAAGCGCAGGACCAAGTGCCCACCACTCGCATGGCGGGTTCACGCAGTTCCCACAACGCATTGCTTTGCATGGGGCCGGAGTAAGCGCTAAAGCGCTAACTCCGGACCGACATAGGAGACAACCATGTCGTTCGCGAAAGGGCCGCACCCGGCTCGCCGTTTGTTCCAGAGTTCGTTGTTCGCCATTGCGGCGGCAGCTTGCGTCGCCAGCTTCGCCGTCAGTGGTGCGGCACACGCCGCTGACGCCGGCAAGGTCGGCCTCGGTCTGCCGCTTCTCACGTCGCCGTTCTGGCAGTCGTACAACAACTATCTGCCCAAGTACGCGAAGGACATGGGCATCGATATCCTCGCGCCGGTCAATTCGAACGGCGATCCGGTCCAGCAGATCACCGACATGAACAACCTGCTGAACCTCGGTGCGAAAGGCATCGTGGTCGGCCCGCTGGATTCGGCGGCGATCAGTCGCGCGCTCGATGCGGCATCGGCGAAGAACGTGCCGGTGGTCGCCGTCGACGTCGCGCCGACGCAAGGCAAGGTGGCGATGGTGGTGCGCGCCGACAACCACGCCTACGGCGAGAAAGCGTGCAAGTACATCGGCGAGCACGTGAAGTCGGGCAAGGTTGTGCAGATCATGGGCGACCTGGCGTCGGTGAACGGACGCGACCGCTCCGAAGCGTTCCGCTCGTGTCTGAAGGGCTTCCCGGGTTTGTCGCTGCTGGAGATTCCGGCAAGTTGGAAGGGTGACGTCGCGGCTACCGCGCTCGACAGCCTGCTCACCGCGAATCCTGACGTGAAGGCAATCTACATGCAGGCAGGCGGCGTCTATCTGTCGCCCACGCTGCAAACGTTGCGCCGCAAGCAGATGCTGTTTCCGGCCGGCGATGCGAAGCACGTCGTGATTGTCAGTAACGACGGCATTCCGCAGGAGTTCGAGGCCATCCGTCGTGGTGATATCGACGCCACCATTTCGCAGCCTGCCGATTCCTACGCGAAATACGGTCTCTTCTACATCAAGGCCGCGTTGGCCGGACAGACCTTCAAGCCGGGCCCGACGGATCACGGCAGCAACATCGTCCAGCTGGCGCCGGGCATTCTCGAAGATCAATTGCCCGCACCGCTCGTCACGAAGGCGAATGTCGACGACAAAGCCTTGTGGGGCAATACCGTTAAATGAGCGAGCCGACGCCCTCCGTGCCGGTCGTCGAAGCGTTTGAGGTCACCAAACGCTTCGGCTCCACGGCCGCGCTGAAAGACGTGAGCATCCGGGTGATGCCTGGTGAGTCGCATGCGCTCGTCGGGCGTAACGGTGCGGGCAAATCGACGCTGGTGTCGATCCTCACCGGCTTGCGCAAGCCCGATACCGGCGAGGTGCGTTTTGGCGGCACGGCCGCGCCGTCGATCGCGGACCGTGATGCGTGGCGCGAGCGTGTGGCCTGCGTTTATCAGCATTCGACGATCATTCGCGATCTGAGCGTCGCGGAGAATCTGTTCATCAACCGGCAGCCGTCACGAGGGGGCGTGATTGATTGGCGCGCCATGCGCCGCGATGCACGTGAGTTGCTCGATCACTGGAAGATCGACGTACGCGAAGATGCGCGCGCCGGCGATCTGAGCGTGGAAGCACGGCAACTCGTGGAGATTGCGCGGGCGCTGTCGTACGGCGCGCGCTTCATCATTCTCGACGAACCGACCGCGCAACTCGACGGCGACGAAATCAAGCGCCTGTTCCGCCGCATCAGCGAGTTGCAGCGCGAAGGCGTGACGTTCCTCTTTATTTCTCATCATCTGCAAGAGGTCTATGAAATCTGCCAGGCGGTGACGGTGCTGCGTGACGCGCGGCATATCGTCAGCGCGCCGGTTTCCGCGTTGCCGCGCGAGCAATTGATCGAAGCGATGACCGGCGAGCGCGGCGGCCTGGCCGTCGCTGACGCGGCGGCGCGCGATGCGTTGCCGGCGGACACCGCCATTGCGCTGGAAGTCAAAGATCTGGTGGGTTCCGATTACGAAGGTGTGTCGTTCACGGTGAAGCGTGGCGAAGTGGTCGGGCTGACCGGCGCAACTAGCAGCGGCCGCACGAGCGTGGCCGAAGCGATTGCCGGTTTGCGCGCGGCGAGGCGTGGCTCGATCAGCGTGGATGGCACAACGCTGCCGCCTGGCGATGTCCCTGCTGCGCTGGCTCACGGCATCGGTTGCGTGCCGAAGGATCGCCATCACGAAGGCCTGGTGCTGACGCAATCGGTTGCCGAAAACGCCTCGATGACGATCGCGCGCCTGCTTGGCAAATTCGGCATCGCGCCGCCTGCGAAAAAGAACGCCTTCGGTCAGAAGATGATCGACGCGCTCGGCATCGTCGCGCAAGGCCCCGAGCATGTCGTGTCAGGGCTGTCGGGCGGCAATCAGCAGAAGGTCGTGATGGCACGCGCACTCGCCACCGATCCGAACGTGCTTGTATTGATCGACCCTACGGCAGGCGTCGATGTGAAATCGAAAGAGGCGTTGCTGTCAGTCGTGGATCGCGTGCGAGAGGAGGGCAAGGCCGTGCTGGTCGTGTCCGGCGAACTCGACGATCTGCGTACCTGTGACCGTGTGCTGGTCATGTTCCGTGGCCGTGTCGCGGCCGAATTTCCCGCGGGTTGGCAAGACCACGACCTGATCGCATCCGTTGAAGGAGTTAGTCTCCATGAAGAATAGTGTGCCCAGCCCTGCATTCGGCACCGCGCAAGCTCAAGCGCAACCGCAGCCGATCGCGGCGGCCTCAAGCGGCAAACGTGCCCGCAGCGAACTCGCCCGGCTGCGCGAACTGGCCTTGCTGCCCGCGCTTGCGTTGCTGCTCGTGATCGGCGCGTTCGTCAGCCCGAGCTTTCTGACGAAGGCAAATCTGATCAGCGTGCTGGGGGCGTCCGCGGCATTGGCATTGGTTGTGCTCGCCGAATCGCTGATCGTGTTGACCGGCAAGTTCGATCTGTCGCTCGAATCGACGGTGGGCATTGCGCCGGCTATCGGCGCGATGCTGGTGATGCCGGCGGCGTCCGCGGGCTTCGGGTTGCAATGGCCGGCGGCGGCGGGTTTGCTGGCTATCCTCGTGGTTGGCGCGGTGATTGGCTTCGTCAACGGTTTCCTGGTGGTGCGTTTGCGATTGAACGCCTTCATCGTTACGCTGGCGATGCTGATCGTGCTGCGCGGCATGCTGGTCGGTGCGACCAAAGGCGGCACGCTGTTCGATATGCCGCCGTCGTTCTTCTCGCTCGCCACCACGATCGTGCTCGGTTTGCCCTTGTCGGTGTGGCTCGCGGCGGCAGCGTTTGCCATCGCTGCGTTCGTGCTGCGCTATCACCGCCTGGGTCGCGCGTTGTACGCGATCGGCGGCAATCCGGAAGCGGCGCGCGCGGCGGGGATTCGCGTGGAGCGTATTACGTGGGGCGTATTCGTGCTCGGCAGTATGCTGGCCTCGGTGGGCGGTCTGATCGTGACCGGGTACGTCGGCGCGATCAACGCGAACCAGGGTAACGGCATGATTTTCACGGTGTTCGCGGCGGCGGTGATCGGCGGCATTTCGCTCGACGGCGGCAAGGGCTCCATGCTCGGTGCGCTCACCGGCGTGTTGCTGCTCGGCGTCGTGCAGAACCTGCTGACGCTGGCCCAGGTGCCGTCGTTCTGGATTCAGGCGATCTACGGCGCGATCATCCTCGGCTCGCTGATGGTGGCACGGCTCGCCAGCGGCGAAGGCCAGAACTAATGCACACGCATCACGGAGAACGCACTTGACCAGCAGCTCAACGCAAACCCCGCAAACGCCCCAAACGTTGCAAATCGATCCACGCCTGATCCTGCTCAGCCCCGCGGATAACTGCCTGATCGCGGCGGCGCGTCTCGATGCGGGCACGCAAGTCGAGATCGAAGGCGAGCGCGTGACGCTCACCAAAACCATCGATCTCGGTCACAAGGTCGCGCGCCATGAACTTGCGAGAGACGACAAGGTGCTGCGTTACGGCGCGGTGATCGGTCACGTGACCGAGGCGGTGGCGCGCGGCGCGCATCTGCATACGCACAACCTCGAAAGCGATTACCTGCCCACGTATACGCACGACGCGGGCCACGAGTTCGTCCATCACTGAATTGAGCACATTGACGTGGCCTTGCGCCGCGCTGGAATGATCATGACTGACACTTCCGTAGCATCCGCCGCCGCGCAGCATCAGCCCTTGTTGCAGGGCTATCCGCGCAAGGATGGCCGCAAGGGCATCCGCAATGTGGTTGCGGTGGCGTATCTGGTCGAGTGCGCGCATCACGTCGCGCGCGAGATCGTCACGCAGTTTCGCGAACCGCTCGACGCGTTCGACGATCCTTCAGCCGAACGCGAGCCGCCGGTGCATCTGATCGGCTTTCCCGGTTGCTATCCGAATGGCTACGCCGAAAAGATGCTCGAGCGCCTCACCACGCATCCCAACGTAGGCGCGGTGCTGTTCGTGTCGCTCGGGTGCGAGAGCATGAACAAGCATTACCTTGTGGACGTGGTGCGCGCGAGCGGCCGTCCTGTCGAAGTCCTGACGATCCAGGAAAAAGGCGGCACACGCAGCACGATTCAATACGGCGTCGACTGGATTCGCGACGCCCGCAAGCAACTTGCCGCGCAGCAGAAAGTGCCGATGGCGCTGAGCGAACTGGTGATCGGCACGATTTGCGGCGGCTCGGACGGAACCAGCGGCATCACCGCAAACCCGGCTGTGGGCCGTGCGTTCGATCATCTGATCGACGCGGGCGCGACCTGCATCTTCGAAGAAACCGGCGAGTTGGTGGGTTGCGAGTTTCATATGAAAACGCGTGCCGCGAGGCCAGAACTCGGCGATGAAATTGTCGCGTGCGTGGCGAAGGCGGCGCGCTACTACTCGATCCTCGGGCATGGCAGTTTTGCCGTCGGCAATGCGGACGGCGGCCTCACCACGCAGGAAGAGAAATCGTTGGGCGCGTATGCGAAAAGCGGCGCGTCGCCGATTGTCGGCATTATCAAACCCGGCGACGTTCCGCCGACCGGCGGCCTTTATCTTCTCGACGTCGTACCTGACGGCGAACCGCGCTTCGGCTTTCCGAACATCAGCGACAACGCGGAAATCGGCGAGCTGATCGCATGCGGCGCGCATGTGATTCTGTTCACGACCGGACGTGGATCGGTGGTCGGCTCGGCGATTTCACCGGTCATCAAGGTGTGCGCGAATCCCGCGACCTACCGCAATCTCGCCGGCGATATGGACGTCGATGCAGGGCGCATTCTCGAAGGCCGCGGCACGCTCGACGAAGTCGGCCGCGAGGTGTTCGAGCAAACGGTGGCGGTGTCGCTCGGGGCGGCGTCGAAATCGGAAATGCTCGGTCATCAGGAATTCATCCTGACGTACAAGACTTTCGAACCAATGGGCCCGGCCTGTTTGCCGTCGAACGCTGCACCGCCGCATCGGGTTGTTGCGATCGAGCCGCACTGAGCGGGCCTAGCGACCTCAGCGATCAGTACGGCCGCGAGCGCGAGCCGTATTCGATTCAGCGGCCATCAGCGCGCCAAGTCAGTCGCTACTAGCGCGGCAGCGGGCAAACATCGCCGGCACGTGCTAAAACATAAACGGGATCAGAGTAAGCGCTGATGCGCTAACTCCGATCGACAGCTTTGCATGGGACCAGAGTAAGCGCTAAAGCGCCAACTCTGGTCGACATAGGAGACGTGGTCCATGACGGCAAAGATCGGTTCGAAGATCGAACAGCGGCGCAACATTGGCCGTCGTGCATTGCAGGTATCCGGATTGGGGCTCGGTACGGCGCCGTTGGGTGGTCTGTACCGCGATCTGTCCGAAGAAGAAGCGCATGCGACTATCGCCGCTGCGTGGGACGTCGGCGTGCGCTTTTTCGACACCGCGCCGCACTACGGTCACACGAAAGCCGAGCACCGTCTAGGCGACGCGTTGCGCGGCTACCCGCGTAGTGAATACGTGCTGTCCACCAAAGTCGGGCGCCGCTTCGTACCGCGCACCACGCCCTACGACGGCAGCGAAGGCTGGCAAGACCCGCTGCCGTTCCAGGCGATCTTCGACTACACGCACGACGGCATTCTGCGTTCGTTCGAAGACAGCCAGCAGCGTCTCGGCATGGTCGATATCGACATTCTGCTGGTGCACGATATCGGCGTTGTCACGCATGGCGACAAGAACCCCCATTACTGGCGGCAACTCACCGAAGGCGGCGGCTTTCGTGCGCTCGATGATCTGCGCTCCTCGGGCGCGGTCAAAGCGGTCGGGCTCGGCGTCAACGAAGGCGCGGCAATACTCGATGTGATGGCCGAATTCGATATCGATTGCGCGTTGCTCGCGGGCCGTTATACGCTCCTCGAACAGACCACGCTCAACGATCTGCTCCCAGCATGTGAACAACGCGGCGTCAGCATTCTGTTAGGCGGCGCGTTCAACTCAGGCATTCTGGCGCGCGGCGTCGCGGGCGATCTGAAATTCAATTACGGCGACGCGCCGAGCGAAATCATCGAACGCGTCGCGCGGCTGGAAGCGGTGTGCCGGGTGCATGGCGTGCCGCTTGCCGCCGCAGCTTTGCAGTTTCCGTATGCGCATCCGGCGGTCGCAACCGTGTTGACCGGCGCGCGCAGTGCCAATGAATTGCGCGAGAACGCCGCGTCGTTCGAGCAGCCGATCCCCGCGGATCTGTGGTCCGCGTTGCGTGACAAGGGCTTGCTCGACAGCCGCGCGCCCGCGCCGGAGGATTGATTTGACGATACGTATCGACGCCCACCAGCACTACTGGGACCCCGCTCGTGGCGACTACGAGTGGCTCACGCCGGAACTGAAAATCCTGTACCGGCTGTTCGGTCCCGACGATCTCAAGCCACTGCGAGAAGCAGCGGGCGTCGAACGGACGGTGGTGGTCCAGGCAGCGCCGACCATCGATGAAACGCGCTACTTGCTGGACATCGCGCGGCATGAGCCATCGATTGCCGGTGTGGTCGGCTGGGTGCCGTTGCTGTTACCCACGGCGCCGGCCGTGATTGGAGCGCTGGCGCATGAGTCGAAGTTCAAAGGCGTGCGGCCGATGCTGCAGGATCTGCCCGACGATACGTGGATTGCGAATCCCGATCTCGCGCCCGCAATCGAAGCACTGATCGAGCACGACCTCGCGTTCGACGCGTTGATTTACGCGCGGCATGTCGAGCCTTTCGAAACGTTCGCGGCGCGTTTCCCCGCGCTGCGCATCGTCGTCGATCACGGCGCGAAGCCACCGATCCGTTACGGTCGCGCGGGTTGGCAATCATGGGCCGACGCAATCACGCGGCTCGCAAAGTTGCCGCAAGTGCATTGCAAGCTGTCGGGACTCGTCACCGAAGCGTCGCCTGGCTGGAGCGAAGAAACGCTTCATCCGTATGTCGAGCATCTGCTGAAGTCATTCGGCCCCTCGCGTTTGATGTGGGGCAGCGACTGGCCCGTGCTCGATCTGAACGGCGACTATCAGGTCTGGCACTCGGTGGCGAACACCTTGCTCGCGTCCTTGAGCGACGCCGAGCGTGACGCGGTTTTCGGCGGCAACGCCGCTGCGTTTTATCGACTTTGATGTGACGAAGACGAATTACGAAGACAAGAGCAAGCCCATTCAACTGGAGTCGTAGATGACACAAAGACTGGCCGGCAAGACGGCCCTGATCACCGCTGCAGGACAAGGTATCGGTCTCGCCACCGCGGAAATGTTCGCGCGCGAAGGCGCGCGCGTGATCGCCACCGATATCCGCATCGACGGACTCGCCGGCAAGCCGGTCGAAGCGCGCAAGCTCGACGTGCGCGACAACGCGGCGATCAAGGCGCTGGCCACCGAACTCGGCGCGATCGACGTGCTGTTCAACTGCGCGGGCTTCGTGCATGCCGGCTCGATTCTCGAATGCAGCGAAGAAGATTGGGACTTCGCCTTCGACCTGAACGCGAAGGCGATGTACCGCATGATCCGCGCGTTTTTGCCGGCGATGGTGGAGAAGGGCGGCGGCTCGATCATCAATATGTCGTCAGCGGCCTCGAGCGTGAAGGGCGTGCCGAACCGCTTTGCCTACAGCGCGTCGAAAGCCGCGGTGATCGGGTTGACCAAGTCCGTCGCTGCAGACTTCATCACACGTGGTGTACGCTGTAACGCGATCTGCCCGGGCACGGTGCATTCACCGTCGCTCGAACAGCGGATCGTTGAGCAGGCCAAGGCGCAGGGCGCGACGCTCGACGCCGTGCAGGCGGCCTTTGTCGCGCGTCAGCCGATGGGCCGCATCGGCAAGCCGGAAGAGATCGCCGCATTGGCGCTGTATCTCGCGTCGGACGAATCGTCGTTTACCACCGGCCACGCGCATGTGATCGACGGCGGCTGGTCGAACTGACGCGGTCTGATCAACGCTGAAACACGAACCGAATACCACTGAACGGAAAGGGAAGTGCAACGATGAAACTGCTTCGTTATGGGCCGAAAGGCCAGGAAAAGCCGGGCCTGCTCGACGCGCAAGGCAAGATTCGCGATTTGTCGAAGGTGGTTGGCGATATCGACGGCGCCGCGCTGACTGACGAAGGCCTCGCCAAGCTGCGCGCACTCGATCCGGCTTCGCTGCCGTTGGTCGAAGGCAATCCGCGCATGGGACCGTGCGTCGGCAAGATCGGCAAGTTCATCTGCATCGGGCTGAACTACGCGGACCACGCTGCAGAATCGAATCTGCCGGTGCCGGCGGAACCGGTGATTTTCAACAAGTGGACGAGCGCGATCAGTGGCCCGAACGACGACGTCGAAATTCCGCGCGGCTCGAAGAAGACCGACTGGGAAGTTGAACTCGGCGTGGTGATCGGCAAGCCCGCGAAATATATCGACGAAGCGAACGCACTCGACTATGTCGCCGGCTACTGCGTGATCAACGACGTGTCGGAACGCGAATGGCAGATCGAACGCGGCGGCACGTGGGACAAGGGCAAGGGCTTCGATACGTTCGGTCCGATCGGCCCCTGGGTCGTGACGCGCGATGAAGTCGCCGATCCGCAGAACCTGAGCCTGTGGCTTGAAGTGGACGGCCACCGCTATCAGAACGGCAGCACGAAGACGATGGTGTTCGGCGTCGCGAAGCTGGTGTCGTATGTGTCGCAGTGCATGAGCCTGCAACCGGGCGACGTGATTTCGACCGGCACGCCGCCGGGCGTCGGCATGGGCGTGAAGCCGAATCCGGTGTATCTGAAGCCAGGCCAGACGATACGTCTCGGTATTGAAGGTCTCGGCGAACAGACGCAGAAGACTTACGCGGCGGAATAAGCGGTGCGATAGACGGTGCAGTAAGCCGCACAATTGGCACCGTTCAGAATGAAAAACCGCGCCTGCTTCCCAGCAGGCGCGGTTTTTTTATGTACCCCGGTGTGAGCCTTATGACTCGCCCGTCCCATCTCTAGTGCACGGTTCCGATCAACCCGCCGGTTCGTGCTCGCCGTTCTCGCTGATGCGATTGATCGTGCCTTGCGCAACGGCGACGAGTTTCTCGCGCTGCCCGTCCATCACATACACATTGCACTGGCAGGTCGCCTGATAGCGCCCCGCGTAGACGACCTTCGCCCGCGCGATCAGCGTGCCGTTCATCACCGGCCGCAGATAGTTGATCTTGTACTCGCCGGTCACGACCTTCGGCCCCAGCGACAGCGCGCCGGCGAACGTCAGCGCATTGTCGGCGAGATAACTGATGACACCGCCATGCACAAAGCCATGTTGTTGCCGCAACTCGTCGCGGATCGGCAGACACAGCGTCAGTTCGTTGGTGCCGGTGTGCATCAGTTCGGTGCCCAGCAGCATGCTGAACGGCTGGGCATGCAGTGCGCCGCGCGCCCGGTCGAGGATGTCGGTCATTGTGATTCCTTCGGGCGTAGCCCGCAGTGGCATCTGCACCGGCGTCCATTGTGCAGTCCCTACCCACTCTAGGAAGCGCCGACGCATCGCGTCAAGGTGAATCCAAAATATCTGCGCAGCATTGTTGCGAAAAATGACGGGAATTGCGAAGTTGGCCGATGAAAAGGGGACGTAAGACGATTTTTGACGACATTGATCTCAAGCAAAGTTTGGCCTTGCCGTTAACCCTGACGTAGGTCCCGTCATTCTTTGCTTTAGGTGTTCACGATGTTCAGCAAGATCAAGGTCGCATCCGGCCTGTTGTGTGTTCTGGCCGCGTTCTGCGTTTTCCAGCTTGTCACGGTGGGTTTGGGATTCTGGTCGCTCACGCGCACGCATGACGACGTGGGTGATCTGTCGAATATCGCCTTGAAGCAGGTGGACGCGGTCAATGAAACGACCCAGCATCTGATGGACGCGCGCATCAACCTGTCGCGCGCCGGTACGCGCATGGTGCGCGGCGGCGCCGAGCCGGCCGACATCGTGCAGCACGCCCGCGAACAACTGACAGCAGCCGACCAGTCGTTCGGCGCGTTTATGAGCGCGCAGAAGACCAGCGACGAAAACAGCACTCGCGCTGCGGCGCTCGCCGAGCGCTACAAAAAGCTCCACGACGCGCTCGCGGAACTGGTGCAGTTTCTCGACGCGAATAATATCCAGGCCTTTCTCGACCAGCCGACCCAAGGCTTCCAGGACGCGTACCTCGCCGAGTCGCACAACTTCGTGCAATTCGGCGCCGCCGCGAGCCGTGCGTCGCTCGATTCGATCGACACCCGCATGGCCACGTTCCGCGCCGTCAGCATCGCGATCCTGCTGGCATTGGTGGCGGGCACATTCGGCGTGTACGCAGCGCTCCGTAAGGGCGTGGTGGCGCCGCTGGAAGAAGCCGGCCGTCACTTCGACCGCATCGCGCAAGGGCGTCTCGACCAGCCGATCGCTTCGCGCGGTACCAATGAGATCGGCCGTTTGTTCTCGGGCCTCGCGAAAATGCAGGCGAGCGTGGCGCGCACCGTGCAAACCGTGCGCGAATCCGCTGACTCGATTCATCTCGGCGCCGACGAAATCGCCACCGGCAACGCCGATCTGTCGGCACGTACGGAAAACCAGGCGGCATCGCTCGAAGAAACCGCGTCGAGCATGGAGGAATTGACCGCCACGGTGCGCCAGAACGCCGATCACGCCCGTGAAGCCAATGCCCTCGCCGAAACCGCGCTCGAGGCGACCTCGCGCGGCAGCGAAGTGGTCAACGAGGTGGTCGACAAGATGCGCGGCATCGCGCAAAGCTCGGACAAGATCGCCGAGATCATTTCGGTAATCGACGGCATCGCGTTCCAGACCAATATCCTCGCGCTGAACGCGGCCGTCGAAGCGGCGCGCGCGGGCGAACAGGGCCGTGGCTTCGCCGTAGTGGCGGGCGAGGTGCGCGGGCTCGCCCAGCGCAGCGCGCAATCGGCGAAGGAAATCAAGACGCTGATCAGCGAATCCGTCGCCGAAATTCAGGGCGGTTCGGCGCTGGTCGAGCATGCCGGTGAGGCGATGAGCAACGTTTCCGCGTCGATTTCGCGCGTCACGCAGATGATGGCGGAAATCAGCGCGTCGTCGCTCGAGCAGAGCACGGGCATCGAGCAGGTCAACCAGGCGGTGGTGCAGATGGACGAGATGACGCAGCAGAACGCGGCGCTCGTCGAGGAAGCCGCCGCAGCGGCTGCTTCGCTGCATCAGCAGACGCAGCAATTGAAGGACGCCGTTTCCGTGTTCGAAATTTCTGAGACTGTGTTGCGAATGCAACAAATGGACGATCTGCGCGGGCAAACGGCGGCGTTTGCGCTGTCAGGAATGCGGGCGATCTAGACCGCGAACGTGCCCAAAAAGAGGGCATCTGCAATAGAAAATGGCCCGCCAAAGCGGGCCATTTTGCATTAGACGCAAGCGCCTAAGGGTGCCTCAACGTACCTGAAGGTACTTAGGCCGGCTGGATGTTCGCAGCTTGCTTGCCCTTCGGGCCTTGCTTGACTTCGAACGTCACTTTCTGGTTTTCCTGCAGGGACTTGAAGCCGCTGCCTTGAACTTCCGAAAAGTGTGCAAACAGGTCTTCGCCGCCGTCGTCCGGGGTGATGAAGCCAAAGCCCTTTGCATCGTTAAACCACTTCACAGTACCTGTTGCCATTTTTAATCCAGTAAATGTTGTGTGTTGCATTCGCGACCGCTATTTCTCAACACGAGATCGAGCGCGAAGTACGAGTTGTATCACGTCTTTATGATGGACGCCAATCAACAAGTATTCGGGTATTCCCCTGATTGGACCCTTTTGAGGTCCGGAAACCATTTTCCAAGGGGGCCCAGCCGGTAGGGTAAACTGCTTGTATTACTCTTCCAGGAAAAACATTGACACATTATTTGCAAGATGAACTTACCTCATTCTGGAGTCGTTTGACCCCCTATCTCGCGATATTGGAGTCGAAATCACCTCAAGAAGGCGCCCCGGATCCGGTCGGCCGTATCACGGTCGATACCGAAGAGCACCAGGCTTTCGCCCTTCACACCACCGATAAAAAGCCGCACGGCGACACATCGGATACCCCCACCGGACATAGCGCAACCTACACGCGATTCAAAACTGCCGACGCCGATTGGGGACCCTGGCAACGCGAAGAATACTGATTGACCGGTCAGTCGGCTTTTGACGCCGATGCACGGGAAGACGGCGGCCGGCACTTAGCCGGGCAAGGCGTCATAGGCGGTCGCGAGGTGATAGGGGGTGGTCGACGGCATGTCGGCGCGCACCACATCACCGGCGGCCGTTTTGCATTCGAACCAGCCTTGCGGACGCAGGAAGCGTTGCCGGAAGAGTTCGATTTGCCGCGGCAGCGCGGCGTGCGCAGCGGGGTCGTCATGGCTCGCCAGGGCGCGCAGGTACTCGGTCTGCGCCCAGATCCGCTGGGTGGCGTCCTTGATGCGTCCGGTTTCGTCGAGCGAGGCGTACACGCCGCCCGTTTGCGGGTCCACGCCATATTGCTGCGCGAAGCTGAACGCGCGCGTCAGCGATTCGTCGAGACCTGAGGCTTCGAACAACGCACCCGCCTGCTTGACCAGCCAGAACCATTCGAACTGGTGCCCCGGTTCCAGACGGTTGTCGTCCGCGCCAATCGGCAATTCGGCGACGCAGCCGGTCGGCGCATGCACGAAGTGATGCGCGATGGCGCCGGCGAGGCGGCGCAACGCGGCGTCGAAGGCGTTGTCGCGCGTGACTTCGCGGGCGGCCAACCAGGCTTCGGTGAGGTGCATTAAGGGATTCTGGATCGGCGTGCCGGTCACGCTGGCGAAGTCCGCGGTGAGTGCGGCGTTGAACAGATCATCGCCGGCCGCGAAGTGCGACTGAATTAGTGACGACGTGCGATGCACGACTTCCAGCGCGTCGCGGTTGCCGGAACGGCCGGCATATTCCGCGCAGGCGAACACGACGAACGCATGCGTGTACAAGTCTTTGGTCGTGTCGAGCGGCGCGCCCTGCGCATCCGCGCTATAGAACCATCCGCCGTTGCGCGTGTCCTGAAAGGCGTGCATCAGCGAGTCGAACAGCACCTTGGCATGCGCTGCATCGCCTGCTTGCGAGAACACGAACAATTGTCGCGCGCACGCCATCGCCCGATAACGCTCCGCGGGCAACGGTTCGGGACCCTCGGCGCTGACCGCTTCGTAGGGTAGCTTCAGCACGGGGTTGAAACCGGGTCCGCGCCACAGCGGCAGCACGACGTGAGTGAAGTGATCACGCAGTGTGGTGGCAAGCGGGATGGTCGAAGCGGTGAAAGGGGTCATGCTCTGCATAGTTCGGTTGGTCAAACTCGGTCATTCGAAGCGCGTGCGGGTTTTGGCTCTCGCCACGGCGCGCGCCGCCGGCGATCGTGGATGCTGATTGGCCCGCAATAGGGCAGTTCGCCAGCGGCACGACGATCGTCCCAGCAACCCGCGCGGCGACGTGCGGCCAAGCATAAAGCAAACGGCTGCCGCTGGCACTCCGTCACAGTGATCACGTTGCACCGCGTGTCGAATACCGAATATGAAGTGATCCGCTCACGCTTGCGTCAGTTGCGCGGCGTCAAGCAGTTCCGGCAGGACGAGGCGTCGTCTTAAAAACGGAAAAACCTCGGCGAATGGCTTCGGCTGGGGCGGGCGGCCATGCGACAATGCGGTCTCGAAAAATTCCAATGGCATTGACGAGCGGTGCTCGGCGCCCGCTTTCCGGCGACGACCGCTTTTTTCTCTATGGCAGATTCCGCAGCATCCACGCAGTCCCGGCCTCAGCGCGCCGCTTCGAAGAAGCGGCGGCAGGCCACCGTCTCGACCGAAACTGAAAACAAGCTGGCGCGCGCCGCGCGCTCGGCACAACGTCTCGCGCAACTGAGCGATGCCTCGCGCGACGACAGCACGCTCGACCTGTTCCCCGACGATCCCACTCGCGCCACGCTGGAAGCGATGAATATCGACGTCCGGCAAGGCACGTTGCACGGCTTTGAATTACCCGATGTCGTGCTGGCCGCGGTTGGCGCGATCGATGCCGACGGCATGTCGCTGGAGGCAAGGGCGGCGCGGCGTGCGCCTCGCGCTGCGAAATCGGATGAACCGGTGCAGGTGAATGCGCAATTGAGTGGGCTGGAGACGGAGGCCGTGGAGGCCACGGCATCGCCTGTCGGCGAGCTGGCTTTCGGGGATGTGAAGGCGGTCGCAGAAGCGTCGGCCGAAGATAAAACGGCGGCGTCGGCACGTGACGCGGTTGTGCCGCTCACGTCTGCGATGGCGGCGGCGACTGTGGCGCGCAGTGTGACCGCGCTGCGCCAGGCTGCTGAGCCGGGCGCAGCGACGACAGATGCAGCGGTTGCAACGACCTCGGGCGGTGCCAGGCCGCCTATTCCGCCGCAGCGTTTCGCGGCGACTTTTGCCAAGGCGACGACGGCTTTGAGAGAAGCGGTCGGCGCAGAAGGCGCGCATGCGGGAGCGGAGCGTGCTTTGTCTTCCTCCGAGTCTGGGGCTGGGACTGATTCCGGCGCGGTGGTTGCTGAGCCGAGGCCGGCTGCGAAGTCGTCGGGCAATGTGTCTGCGTTTGCGCCCGCATCGGCATCTGCGCTGGCGTCGGTGTCGGCATCAGCGCCCGCATCAGCCTCGGCATCTGCCGCACACACAAACGCGTCTTTCTCTGCGCCTTCTTTCCGTGAAGCCCAGCGCGCCGAAGCAGCCGCGGCAGCGCTGCGGGCCGCGCCTGAACTCGACCGCGCGCGTGCTACGGCCTTCGCCGATACCGTCGATGCCCTGTACGGCGTGATCGCCGATCAACGCCTCGCCGCGACCGACCATTCACGCCGAATGAAGTGGATGTTGTCGATCGTGGTGGGCGCGTTGCTGATGACAGTCGCGATCGGTATCACGCAGACGGTGCTCCTGATGCGCCTGACGCGTGAAACCACCGCCCAGCAACACCGCATCGAACAGATGATGCAGAACCAGCAGGCCGCCATGGCCAGCTTGCTCGACACGCACATCGCGATGGCCAACGCGGCGGCGGCCAATGCGGCTTCTGACGCAGCCGCAACCGCAGCGCCTCAGCCAGCCGTGGCCACGCCAGCGCATGGCAAACGCGGCACGCGCGCGCAGCACGCGCACAAGCCGAAAGCTGCCAATTCGCACTGATCTTCAACTACTGCCGCGCCGGCGTTAGCCGGCCGCGGCAGCTCGTTTTGCCCGCGCAAACAGCTGGGCGCCTATTCCCGCTCCCGGCCCCGCAGCATCGCGGCTTCCAGTCCTGAACCCCCAGCCCCGCTCTCGCTCCCTGCCTCCTAGGATAGGCGCCGTAAGGCAACACCCGCCGCCAACGCCTTGCAAGCCAAACGTCGCGTTTTACACTCTCGTTGCTGTTGCGAAGCCGGACCGGATACGCCAGCGCATCTTCTGACGGGAGCCACCATGCCGACCAGCACGCACAAATATTCGATCGAGGAACTGCTAGGCGCGCTTCTGCGCGATCAGGGCATCCACGAAGGGCACTGGGCGTTGAACGTCGAGTTTTCGGCGACGGGCGCTTCCGTCAAGCCGCAAGAGAACCCCGCGCGGACCTTGCCGGGGCTGATTGTCTCCGTCAACAGCGCGACGCTGATGCGTGCGGAGAGCACTGCGGAGGGTGCAGTCGATGCAGCCGTAGTGAACCCTCGCAAAAACACGACGAGCGCGAAACCCACGCGCAGCAGAAAGCCGCAATCGACCACCCTTCAGTAAGCGGACGCTTTTGACCCTGAAATACGAAAAACGGGGACGTTGTCATGGTGCAACGCACCATGGACTAAAACCCTGTGACAACACACCACACCCGAGAAATTGCTGCATTGCACTAGCTTTTGCTTAGGGAAAACCCTATAATTCTTGTTAAGGGAAAACCCTAGCAAATGCAGTAACCAACCGGGAGTCGCCATGAGCTTCATTTTTGCATTGTTCCAAAAGGTCAGCGACCTCTTTGCGTCGCCCCATCTGCCGCTGGATTCGGACTACTCGTACGCAGCACGTAGCCGCGAAGCAGAGCGCATGCGCAAAGCGCAATCTACGTTGTTCGGCATCAAGCTGAGCGACTAAAAAGCAAAGTCGTATGGCCTGAGCGCGGACCATCGCGCATGGGCGCGCACGTCGAGTGCGCCTCGCATCATTGAAGCCACCGCCCGCGAAACGCGTGCCGTGGCTTTTGTTTTTGGTGCGCTCGCAGCCCGATTTCCAGTTTTTCCGAATATTTCCCGGCCGAAATGGATGTAACGGCGCCTCACACGGCGCCATCGTGTCATTCAGTTGATCCACCGCGCATGTGCTATAGACGGGCGGCGAAGGTCGAAAAGACTCCCATTCATCAGTCTTTTCCAATGAAATGTGCGCTTACAAGTGCTCACGTCTTCACGCGGTTTGCACCGCTAAAGTTGGTCTCAAGCGTACGGCGTCTGGTCCGAACCCAAAACCGCGGTTCGATGTCGACCGAACACGGGCGCTGGCTTGATACAAAACTTTGCATGGGAGGTCACGATGAAAACCTTTAACAAGACGTCGCGTTCGATCGTTGCAACCTTGCTGGCGGGCGGCGCGTTGCTCGCAGCCGGCAGTGCTTTCGCCCAGGAACGGGTGGTTGTCGAGAATGGTCCGGGACCGGCGGTTTACGGTCAGCCGCACATGAGGCCGGTGGGCGTGTCGATCAACATCGGCTGGCACGGCGATCGTTACTACGACGGCCACCGCTACTGGGCTCATGACGACTGGATGGGTCACCATCCGCACGACTACGATCCGCATCATCACGGCGACGATCATCGCCCGCCGCCCCCGCGCTACTAATGCGCGCATGACGGCGCCGTGCGACGCGGCGTGAAGTTCGCAAAGCCGGTCTTTCCTCACGGAAGACCGGCTTTGCCACGTTCGGTCTTGGAAAACGGCGCGCTACGCTATGCTCGAAGGCTTTCATCGACGGCAGCAGGAGAGCGGCGTGGACGAGGCAGTCATAGGCGTAGTGGGCACTGGATTGATGGGCGTCGGCATTGCGACGCAAAGCGCGTTGCATGGGCATCGGACGATCGTTCACGACGTCGACCCGGCGCGCCTCGCGAGCGTCGCGCCCAAGGCGGAAGCGGTACTCGACGAACTGATCGACGCCGGGCGCATCGACCACGCCGCCAAACAGGCGGCGCTCGGGCGCATCGAGACACATGCGCAACTCGACGTGATGGCGGCGGCGCAATTCGTGATCGAGGCGATTCCCGAGGTGCTGGAACTGAAGCATCGCCTGTATGCGTCGCTGGCTGAACTGATGGCAGACGATGCGATTCTCGCGAGCAACACCAGCGGTTTCCCACCCGATCAACTGGTTGCTCCGTTGCGCGCGAAGGAGCGTTTTCTGATCGCGCATTTCTGGAATCCGCCGCACATGATCCCGCTCGTCGAAGTCGTGCCGGGTACCGCGACCGCGCCGGAAGTCACCGAACGTACCGCAGCGTTGATGAGCGCGATCGGCATGGAGCCGGTGGTGCTCGCGAAGGCGATTCCGGGTTTTGTCGGCAACCGGCTGCAGTTCGCGGTGCTGCGCGAGGCGTTGAACATCGTGCGTTCAGGAGCGGCCACGCCTGATGTGGTCGATCGGGTCATGAAGGCGTCGCTCGGGCGCCGATGGGGGATCGTCGGGCCGCTCGAGGGCGCGGACATGGGCGGCCTCGATACCTTCCTCGATATCTCCCAGCATCTGATGCCGGAACTCGCCAAAGACGAAGACGTGCTCGATCTGCTGCGTGCGCAGGTGAACGCGGGGCGTGTTGGCGTACGTAGCGGTGCTGGTTTCTATGAGTGGGACGACGCCCATTTGGCGCGCGTCAAAGCAGGCCGTAAGCAGGTGATTAGTCGCGGTTAATGGCGTTGCACGCTGTGACGGCGACGGCGCAGAACGATGTGACCGTGGTATCGACGGGTAAGATCTCCAGTGGTACGACAGTCGGCATTAATGCGCAACACGATATCAACGTCGCAGGCGCGGTCGTGACGCTCGCGCCTTGCAGCGGGCCGGTCAATGCGAGGTCGTGCGAAGCATTCAGCGTCAACTCGACGTTTGCACAATGGCTATCAAATTGGGGTGTAAGCGTTCAACCAGTGCCGAAGTAAGGGGATATCGTGGAATTTAAGAATACGAAACATCAAGTTGCACGGAGCGCGATGCCGGATGCGGAGTCTTTTAACAGGATGTATCTGGTGAAAAATGTTTCGAAACTACGGGCGACCTATCAGATTCGACTTCTTGCATTCCGGGCAGTCGAGGAAAGGAAGAGACTGATTATTAAGGTGCCGAATTCGTTTGAGTTTGATCGATCTCTGGTTGATTTGATAAAGCGGTGCCGGAACTCGGTCACACGGGAGAACTATTGATGGGTCTCTATCTCTGTATCTTTGACGGCCAAGAAGAGGTGGAAGGTGTCGAGATCGGCACTTATGCCGACTTCAATGGTTTGCGCGAGTACTTGGTAACGGAGCTGGAGGGTGGGCGTGCTGGATGTCGATTCCCGACCTTCATTCTGCATTCCGATTCTGATGGAGAATGGGGGGATTTGGCATGCATTGATCTCCGTAACGAATTGAATGAGATAATTTCAGAAATGAAAACTCGAGCGCCAACACCTTTCATTTCGGAGTGGCAAAACAAGGTCGCGAGATCGGTGGGATTGGTTCCGAAAAATGCGCTTGAATCTTTTATTGATGTTGACGGAGAGTTGTTGCTTGAGCGGATTGATGATCTGGCCGCGATTGCAATAGCACGTCGCCTCTCGATATTGTTCCAGTAATCAGCGTTCGCGAGTTGGACAGGCTTGCCATGCCACAAACAATGGCGTGCCGAGCAATCTGAGCAGATTGGCGAATCCGGGTTTGGTTCGTTTCACGCGATACAGCATCAGCTCAACGTTTAAGGATGGAACATCGCGGCAAGATACGATCGGGGCTCTGAAATCCGGCGTGATTTCGCCAGCCGATTTGCCACCGATACGCGTGTACGAGCAAGACGGACTTGTGTACACGTTCGACAACCGCCGACTATTTGCTACGTATCAGTTAGGAACCCAAGTTAACATTACCCCGGCTACAGCTCAGGAAGTGTCGAGTCGGGGGTGGAAGTTCACAACCCCCAATCAAGGTTGCATCATTTGTGTCAAAGGCACGTCCAAACCGTAGGAGGAACGCATGCAATTGTCGGAGCGGGTGAGGGGCATTGCATCCAAAGAGGAATTGGCAGATTTCGTTGCCGCTCTGTTACAAGATCTAGAGCAAAATCGAGCTGAATGGGAAAACCCAACGCTTGAGCGGTTTCTTGTCGCAATGGAAAGTTGGATCAGATCCATTGACAACTTTTACAGAAACACTGGACAAGACATTCCGGTCACGCCGAGTTGGCGCACGTCGGCCGATATCCTTTACGCGGCGAAGATGTACGAATAGAGGGGATCTAGTTTGATCGCCAGATTAGGGATTTAGCCCCCGCAGCAAGCAGTAGCACAAACCCAGCCCGAGCACCGGGTTTGTGCTTTATGGCGTCTGAGCATGTCGTGGCGCTGCCATCCGGTTTGTGCAATTCGCGGTTGTCGTGTGTGCGGCACCGGTCGACTATGACGGTGTGCTTACGCATCGCTGACGGACGCCGCAACCAACTACGTGCAGATTGCAGGCGGTGGCGTTACCCGGGTGATTGAGCCTCGATCTTGCCGCGGGAAAGCGCTTGAGAAAGAGCCTTCTATGGCAAGCCCAGTCCCGTGCGTCACAACGGCTCCGCAGATGTCAAGTCGCTGCGTCTGACAAGGGCGTGCCACGATTACCAGTTTTCTCGTTTCTTTTTGGTCGCGATTGCCCTAAGAGGTTGTTTCGAACTAGACGCGTTCTGAGTTCGGCTCGGGCGCTTGGCGACCGGCGACGGTTTCGTTTTCTCGGCGGCGGGGACTTGCCCTTGGCTTTTCGGCGGGTCGGCCTGCTTCGGTTCACTACCTGGCGCGGACGATCTCTGTCTCATACGTAGCTCCACGTTCAGCAAGCGCAAGACCTTAAAAAGCCGCTCGACGCTTGCCGATGCCGGCTTGGCTTCCAGTTGTGCGTAACTCTGCTGGGTGATACCTAGCAGTTCCGCCACCGCAGTTTGTGTGAGCCCCGCGGATTTTCGGAAGCCCAGGAGAATGGGGCGAAGCTGACTTAGCGTCTTGATAGCGTAATCCATCGGTTCCTTCTTCAGGCTCATACAGTCTCTGAACTGTAGCGCACAAATACAGGCAATAAGCTGTATTTAGCATTTACAGTCTAAAGCCTGTTAAGAGGGAGCGCGAAGCCAACCGATCAACCTGAATCCACGGAAAGGCCAACAGCAGCAGCTCCCTTCACTCCCACTCCCAGCAGCCCTAATGACTCTGCGGTATAAATACCTCCCGCCTCACCCGCAAACCCCAACACAAACCATGTCCCACTACTTCTACAACCCCGCCACCGGTCACGGCCTCCCGCACGACCCGTTCAAGGCCATCGTCGCTCCGCGCCTGATCGGCTGGATTTCCTCACGCGCCACCGACGGCACGCTGAACCTCGCGCCCTACAGTTTCTTCGGCGCGTTCGCCAGCTTCCCGCCGATCATCGGCTTCTGCAGCGAAGGCCGTAAAGACAGCATCGCCAACATCGAGGCCACCGGCGAATTCGTCTGGAATCTGTCAAGCAAGCCGCTCGCCGAGCAGATGAACCGTTCCTCCGCACCCGTCCCGTCCCACGTCGACGAATTCGAACTCGCGGGCCTTACACCCGCGCCTGGCCGCAACGTGGCCGTGCCGCACGTCGCCGAATCGCCGGCCGCGCTCGAATGCAAGCTGCTGCAAGTGGTCCGTCTGCATACCCTCGACGGCAAGCCGATGGACAACTACCTGTCGCTCGGGCAAGTGGTCGGCGTCCACATCAACGAGGCCTATCTGAAAGACGGTCTGTTCGACACACACGCCGCGCAGCCGATCATGCGCGCGGGCTACCGCGCGGACTACGCGGGAATCGGTGAGATGTTCCAGATGTTTCGCCCGAGCGCATAATGGTCCGCAACAGCCGAAGCGTTTGAAGCAAGACGCACTGCGTAATGCGTGGTGCGTCCTCAGCCTGGTCGCCTTCGAGCAACGCATAGCCACCCCCGCAAACTGGCCCGCTTGATGCTTGCAACCGACGCTCCAACGCGTCGTTTTCAACTGCCGGCTCACTCAAGAGGAGCGCGATCATGTCCACCGAATTCGCTACGCAGTTCAGCCATGTCCGTCCGCAAGACACGTCCTACGTGGATCAGGGCCTACGCGACTTTTTTCTCTACCGCGATTTAGGCATCGCGCAGGCAACCGGCGGCAAGGTGCTCGCGCAACTCGTCAAGGCGAATCACGCACCAGAGCAAGGCACCGGTTGGCACCGTCATGAGGCCGATTTCCACATTGTGATCATGTTGAAGGGCTGGGCGCGCTTCATGTACGGCGACAAGGAGACGCTCGTCGCCGCCGGCGATTGCGTGCATCAGGCGCCGGGCATCGTCCACTATCTGTTCGATTACTCCGAAGATATGGAGTACATCGAGATCGTGTCGCCGGCCGATTTCAAGTCGATTGAAGTCGAAGGTCCGTGCGAAGTCCCGGCGGTGCAGCCGTGGAAGAGCGCCGTGGCTTGACTCACGATTGTGTCGCGGGCGGCCGCCGGCGCGGCGCCCGTGACGCCGCCTGCTGAGGCTTGGTGCCGCTGCCGGAGCTAACTCCGTTCGGCGCGTCAGTGACCACCGTCGTCGCCGAACCCACTTCGACATCGACCACCGCCACCGCAGCCGGCGCTGCCGCCATCACCTCAGCCGCCGCAGCCACCGACACCGGCTGAATCGTCCGCGCCCGCGAACTCACCACCACCGCACGCGGTTCGTTGTCGTAAATCACGGCCCGCACGCGTGGATAAATCTGCCGCTCCCACCGATGTCCATTGAACACGCCATAGTGCCCCACACCGGTCTGCACATGATGCGTCTTCAGATAAGGCCTCAACTTGTCGCACATATCCTGCGCAGCGAGCGTCTGCCCAACCGCGCAAATATCGTCTTTTTCACCCTCCACAGTCAGCAGCGCAGTACGTCGAATCTTCGAAGGCTCCACAAGCCGCCCTTCCACCTCGAGTTCATGCAACGGCAGCGCGTGCCGCTGAAAAACCGTGTCGACGGTCTCCAGATAAAAATCGGCCGTCAGGTCCATCGTCGCGAAGTATTCTTCGTAGAAAGTGCGGATCGTATCGGCCTTCGTTGGATCGCCTTTGGCCCGCTCGTAATGCATGGTCTCGAACGAGTCGAGATGGCGGTTGAGATTCATCGCCATGAACGCGGTCAGTTGCACGAAGCCGGGATACACGCGACGGTGCGCGCCCGCAAAACCGAACGGCACCGCGCTGATCAGGTTCTGCTCGAACCACTCGATCGGCTTGCTTTTAGCCAGCTCGTTGACACGTGTCGGGTTGATGCGGGTGTCGAGCGGGCCGGCCATCAGTGTCATGCTGGCGGGCTGCGCGGGGTTGTCATCGGCGGCCATTAGCGCGACCGCGGCCAAAGCGGCGACAGTCGGCTGACACACCGCCAGCAGATGCGCGCCCGGCCCGATCGTTTCGATGAAATCGATCACGTGCCGTACGTATTCGTTGAAACCGAACCGGCCCTGGCTCAGCGGCACGTCACGCGGGTTGTGCCAATCGGTGATGTAAACGTCGTGCTCGGCCAGCATCGTGCGCACGGTGCCGCGCAGCAGCGTCGCGAAGTGGCCGGACATGGGCGCGATCACCAGCACGCGCGGTTGCGGATGAGAAGGCGCGGTGTCTTTACGGAAATGCAACAGCGAACAGAACGGCGTGTGCGCCGCGACTTCCTCGACGATCTGTACGGATTTGCCTTCCGTCACCACGCTATCGATGCCGAATGGCGGCCTGACAGGCGTGAGTCCGGCGAGCGTCAGCAATTCGCAAGCCGCGCGTATCGAGCGTCCATGCGACGTATCGCCAAACGCGGGCCAGGCGTCGAGCGAATGATTCACCAGCGCTGCGCCGTGCCGCATCGGCAGCATCATGTCGGCGAAAGCCTGGTATGTGGGATATGCGAACAGGTTCATAACCTTCGCACGAGTGCAGAAAGGGAAGGAGCCCGAATAGAGGCAAGTCATGTGCCAATCGTGCAGTCGCACTGACGCGGCCGTCACTGCACGTTGGCATAGCATTTGCGCCGGTCATGGGAACGGGCCGAATTTGCCGCGCTTTGGTGCGCCCGCGCACGACAACGTGCATGCGCATCGTCAGGCGTCGGACGAACGCCTCATCTGGAGGAGAATCGTATGGCGAATACCACGCTCACCATCAGCAGCAAGAACTATTCGTCGTGGTCGCTGCGCGGCTGGCTGCTGACCAAATTCAGCGGCCTGCCGTTCGAAGAGATCGTGATGCCGATCGACGATCCCGCCGCGCGCGCAGAATTGTTGCTGCTGTCGCCGTCGATTCTGGTGCCATGTCTCTTTCACGACGGCATCAAGGTCTGGGACACCCTCGCGATTGCCGAATATCTGAACGAACTGAAGCCGGAAGCGGCGCTATTGCCCAAAGACATTCGCGCGCGAGCGCATTGCCGCTCGATCTGCGGCGAGATGCATTCGGGTTTTGGCTCGCTGCGCTCGGCGTTGCCGATGAATCTGAAAGCGCATTTTCCGGGCTTCAAGGTGTGGGCGCGGGCGCAGTCGGATATCGACCGCATCGTGACGATCTGGAGCGAGTGCCTGAAGCAGTACGGTGGGCCGTTTCTGTTCGGCGAGCGCAGTGCGGCGGATGCGATGTACGCGCCCGTGGTGACGCGTTTCGTGACCTACGACGTCAAGCTGGATCCGGAGATCGTCGACTATGGGCAGCGGATCATGGCGCTGCCCGAGATGCAGCAATGGATCGCGGACGCGCAGCAGGAAGTGGAGGAGATCGACGAACTGGACGTCGAGTTTTGATCACGGCGCACGGCGGCGCGGCAAGCTGCCGCGCCGTTACATAGGCAACGCTTTAATCCCGCCCAGCCTCCAGCTTGAACACACTCACGACCTGCGCAAGCCGAGCAGCCTGATCGCGCAACTCAGCCGCCGCGAGTTCAGCCTCGCCGACGATCGTCGCGTTCTGCTGGGTCGCCTCGCCAATCTGCGTGACAGCGAGATTGACCTGCTCGATACCACCCGATTGCTCGCGTGACGCAACGCTGATCTCGGCCATGATCGCGCGCACCTGGCCCACCTGTTGAACGATGCCCTGCATCGTCGAGCTAGCTTCCTCCGCGATCCGGAAACCGCTTTGCACGGTCGCCGTGGAGGCGGCGATCAGCCCGTCGATCTCTTTCACCGAAGCCGCGCTGCGCTGCGCCAGCGCGCGCACTTCCGACGCCACCACCGCAAAGCCCCGGCCATGTTCGCCGGCGCGCGCCGCTTCCACGGCCGCGTTCAGTGCAAGGATATTGGTCTGGAATGCGATGCCTTCGATCACGCTGGTGATCTCGGCGATCTTCTGCGACGAGCGGCTGATCTCGCCCATCGTCGAAACCACGCGTTCGACGGCACGGCCGCCTTCGACTGCGGCGTCCGCGGCATTCGTGACGAGCGTGTTGGCCTGCGCGGCATGGTCGGCGTTCTGTTGCACGGTCGACGTGATCTGTTCCATACTGGCCGCCGTTTCCTCGAGGCTGCTCGCCTGGGTGGCAATGCGCGCGGCGATGTTGCCGCTGCCGGTGACGATCTTTTCAGTCCCTTCCGACATATCCGTCGACGCATTGCGTACTTGCGAAACGATGCGCGCAAGGCCTTCGCCAATGCCGTCGATCGACTGCATCAGGCGGCCGATTTCGTCGGCACGCGCATTCGCGCCCTTGACACCCTTCCCCACGCGCACGCTCAGATCGCCCGACGCGAAGCGCTCGGACGCTTTCGCGGCCTCATCGAGCGGACGGCTCACGAGGCGACGCACGGCGATCAGGAACACGATCGCGAACACGCCGACCAGTGCGAAACCGATCAGCAGGAATTCATCGCGTGTCGCGACGACGTCCGCCATCACTTCGTCGCGCGGCGCGACGCCGCCCACCAGCCATTGCCATTCCGGCACGGTGACGAACGACACGAATTTGTCGCGCGCGTTGCGCTCGCCCAGCGTCGCGTCGGCGGAACTGAATTCGAGTTGGCCTTCTTTCATGTCGAGCATCTGCTGATACGGCGCGTTCGCGTTGTCCGCGTTCTGGCCGGCGGCGGCCGGATGCACGATCAGCTTGCCGCGATCCGCGCCCTTCGAGGCATTGACCACGAAGTAGTAGCCGCTGTCGCCGATTTTCAGTTTGCTGATGCCGTCCTGGACCGACTGGATTTCCTTGTCCACGTTCACGCCGACAAACAGCGCGCCGATCACGCGACCGCTCGCGTCCGTAATCGGTCGATATTGCGTGATCAAACGTTTACCAAACAGCGCGGCAAGTCCCGTGTAGGACTTGTTCGCCATGATCAGCCCGTACGCCGGCGCCTTGCGGTCGAGCAGCGTGCCGATCGCACGTGAGCCGTCCTGTTTCTTCAGCGAAGTCGTCACGCGGACGAAATCGTCGCCGCTGCGTGCGAACACGGTAGCCACCGCGCCGCTGCGTTCGAGAAACTGGTCGGGAATCGAGAAGTCCATGTTCAGGACTTTGTCGCCGGCCTTGATGGTCGGGGTGGCAACGCCGTTGATGTCGACTTTCTGGGTGTCGTCGAGCGTGTAGGCGGTGGGCAGGAAGCTCGCGAACAGCGACATCGAGCGATCGACTTCGGCGGACAGCGCCTTGTCGAACAGCGTGATCATTGCGGCGATCGAGCGGTCCTTGTCGGCGATGCGTTCGAGCACCTGATCGCTGACCTGCTTGCCGGCGTTGCGCGTGAGCGCCCATGTAAAGGCGGCAAAAATCAATGCCACCAGCACGCACGACAGCACGGCAAGCCGGGCGCCGATGCTGGCGCGGCGCAAAGAGAAAAATTCCATGGGCGTTCAGAGTAAGGAGGACATGAGGTGCGCAAACCATGCGAATGCATGGTTTTCACCTATGCCAGCATTACGGCCGATTTGCCCATATCTTTAGCGATTTCGAAAGCTTTGCGTAATGTAGCGGCGTAAACACCGTCAACGCGCTGACGCGCCGCGCCAGGTGCGCAGCAGCAGCGCATTGGTCACGACGCTTACACTCGAAAACGCCATCGCCGCGCCGGCAAGCATCGGGTTCAGCAAGCCGAAGGCGGCAAGCGGAATGCCGATCAGGTTGTAGACGAATGCCCAGAACAGGTTCTGCTGGATCTTGCGCCACGTCTTGCGCGAAATGTCGAAGGCGTCGGCCACCAGCGCCGGATCGCCGCGCATCAGCGTGATGCCGGCCGCCTGCATGGCAACGTCGGTGCCGGTCGCCATCGCGATGCCGATGTCGGCGGCGGCGAGCGCGGGAGCGTCGTTGATGCCGTCGCCCACCATCGCGACGATGCCGGCGCTGCGGATCTTCAGGTCGCGGATGACGCGGGCTTTGTCGTCGGGCAGCACTTCGGCGTGGAATTCGTCGATACCGAGCGCCTGGGCCACGCTCGCTGCGCTGCCGTGGTTGTCGCCGGTGACGAGCACGCTCTTGATGCCCATCTGGGCAAGCCGTTCGACGGCCGCGCGGGCGGTCGGCTTGACGGTGTCGCCGAAGGCGATCAAGGCGAGCGCGGTAGGCGCAAGCGGTGCACGCTGCATCAGCCAGGAGACCGTGTTGCCGGTGGCTTCGAGCTGTTTTGCGCGCTCAGTGAGTTCCGGCGGCAACTGGATGCCGAGTTCGTTGAGCCAGCGCGTGCTGCCGAGCGCCAGGGTGCGGCCGTCTATGTCGGCTTCCACACCGCGCCCGGGCACCGCGCGTGCGGCGCTGGCTGTGATTGCCGGAACTTGCGCCGCCGCCGCGACCTTCGCTGTCGCAACGGACGCTGAAGCGCCCAGTCCGCTGCTATCGTCCAGCGCGCCGACGGCACCGTTCGCCGGCGAGTCCTCAACCGCAGCGTCGTCCTGCAGACTGCCGCCCACCTGTGCCGCTTCATACGCCTTCACCACTGCCCGCGCCAACGGGTGATCGCTGTGCCGCTGCACGGCCGCTGCAAGCGCCAATGCCTCGCCGCGCTCAATGCCGCCGATCGCCTCGAACGCCGTCACCGACGGTTGCCCGAGCGTCAGCGTGCCGGTTTTATCGAATGCAACGATATTCACCCGATGCGCGGTTTCCAGCGCCTCAGCGTCCTTGATCAGCACGCCGCGCCGCGCAGCAACGCCGGTGCCGGCCATGATGGCCGCGGGCGTTGCCAGTCCGAGCGCGCACGGGCAGGCGATCACCAGCACGGCGACCGCATTCAGAATCGCGGTTTCGCCCCCTGCGCCGGCGATCAGCCAACCCACCAGCGTGAGCGCCGCAATCGCCAGAATCGCCGGCACGAAGATCTCGCTGACGCGGTCGACCAGCCTTTGGATCGGCGCCTTTTCAGCCTGCGCGCTTTCCACGAGGCGGATGATTCGCGCGAGGGTCGTCTCCGCGCCGATCGCGGTCGTCGTCACCGCAATCGCGCCTTCGCCGTTGATCGAACCGGCGGTAACCGGATCGGCTGCCTGCTTCGGCACGGGCAGGCTTTCGCCGGTAATCAGCGATTCGTCGATATGAGTGCGGCCTTCGAGCACGGCGCCGTCGACTGGCACGCGTTCGCCCGGACGCACGATCACCACCGTGCCGACCCGCACTTGGGCGAGCGGTACCTCGCGTTCGTCCGTGCCGACGCGGATGCGTGCGCGGTCGGGGCGCAGTGCGTTGAGGGCGCGGATCGCATCCGTGGTCTGGCGCTTGGCGCGCGCTTCGAGCCATTTGCCGAAACGCACCAGCGTAATTACGACCGCCGACGCTTCGAAGTACAGATGCGTCATGTCGCCCGGATGGGTCGCCAGTTCGTAGACGCTGATTCCGTAAGCCGCCGACGTGCCGAGCGCCACCAGCAAGTCCATGTTTCCGGCGCCCGCCCGCACCGCACGGTAGGCCGCGCGATAGAAACGCGCGCCGAATACGAACTGCACGATCGAGGCGAGGGCGAACTGCAGCCACGGCGAAAGCATTGCGTGCAAACCGAACCATTCGCCGACCATCGGCAGGACGAGCGGCAGCGTCAGCACGGCGGAGGCGAGCACGGCCGCCAGTTCGCGGCGTGTCTGGTTGCGTTTGTTGTCAGCAGAGGAGGCAAGGGCGGCATTCCCGGCAGCCGACGCCGGTGCGTCCGGCGGCGCGATCAGCGTTGCCTCGTAGCCCGCTTTCTTGACCGCCGCGATCAATGCATCGGAGGCGGCATTGGCATCCGATGCCACGTCGCTGAGATTGACGGTTGCCGTTTCGGTCGCCAGATTCACCGACACCTCCGCGACTCCCGGCACCTTAGCCAGCGCTTTCTCGACACGCATCGCGCATGAGGCGCAGGTCATCCCGCCGATGTCGAGTTCGGTGGTTCTGAAGGGTGTAGCGTCCGCGGGACGCAGCGGCGTGGCAAGTTCGGTCATGGTAGACAAGGCTCGTCGCGGCATTGGGCCGCATCATGAACCCAGTATTGACCTTCCCATGATGGGAAGGTCAAGGATGTTTTTGCGGTGCGCCTGGCCGACCAGTCGCCCGACTTGACCAGCAGGGCAAGAACCAGCGGCGCAGTGGCAAAAATCGTCAACCGTACGCTAATGGTGTCCGCGCGCGCATTGCCAGGCGCTATTCCTGCCTTTGCGCTTGCCTGGTGAGCAAGGATACGATACAACCCGATGTTGTCGGAATCGCGAGCCACCGCCTGGCTGCGCTGGGCTTAGGGAGGCCACGCAAACCGGTTTCGCTGCGCACCGACGTCTCCCTTAGGACCGCACGTTCTGCCACCTGAACGAATGATAAAAAATCGCCAAGAACTGTTTTCGCTTCACTGGACCTGCGCATCGCTCGCAGGCCTCGCATTTCTGGCTGGTTGTGCGTCGACTCCGTCCACGACGCAAAAAGCCAACAGTTGGATCAAGGACGAAGTCGCCGATTCGTATGTGTTCGGCTATCCGCTGGTGCTGATGGGCGTCGCGCGCGACGCGGCGGTCGGCACCGATCCGGGCCAGGCGCCGGTCAATACGCTACGTCACGCGCAGGCCTTGCCGCCGATAGGCGCGGCCAATCCGCTGCAGCCGAGTCTCGACACGCTCGACTCGACCGGCTGGCTGGACGTCGGCACTGAGCCGGTGATCGTGTCGCTGCCCGACTCGCGTGGCCGCTACGTGGACGCCCGCGTGCTCGACATGTGGACCAACGTCGTCTGGTCGACCAGTTCGCAATTCACCACCCGTGCCGCAGGCATCAAGACGCAAACGATTGCTTTCGTCGGCGCGGGCTGGCAGGGCGATCTGCCCAAGGGCGTGACGCGCGTCGACGTGCCGACCCGCAACGTCTGGGTGAGCGTGCGCATCCAGTCGAACGGCACCCGCGATCTGACAGCGGTTCGTAAGCTGCAGCGCGCCATCCGCGTCGCACCGTTGAGCGTCTACGCGGGCGGCACGCGCTCGGCATCGATTACGCCGCCTAGCAGCAGTGCTGCCGATGCCGCCGCCGCGGCCGTTTCCGGCACGCCGGCCGCGCAAGTCGCCGCGCTCGACGCGAACGGCTTCTTCAGCCGGCTCGCGCAGGCCTTGCCGGACAACCCGCCGACGCCGGCCGATCCGCATGCGCTGAAAATCCTTTCGGACTTCGGCGTGACGCCTGGTGATCCGGTGAAGCTGCCGAGCGCGCCCGAGGCGATCGCTGCGGGCCTTGCCGATGGCCACCAGCGTGTCGTGACGCCGCCGTCCAATCTGCTGAGCGGCAACGGTTGGAACTGGTTCGGCGACGGCGTGGGCAATTACGGCCCCGACTATGCGATGCGCGCTTACGCCGCGGCGATCCAACCGGGCATCGGCACGAAGGACGATGAAGTGCGCGCGGTCGTCACCCAGGACAGCGACGGTCATGCCCTCAACGGCGCAAATCGTTACGTGATCCACTTCGAGCCGAACCAGTTGCCGCCGGTGCGCGGCTTCTGGTCGATCACCGCCTACACGAAGGACGGCGCGTTAGGGGAAAGCGCGCCGGCGCGTCTTGCAGTCGGCGACCGTAACGGTGCGCGCCGCAATCGCGACGGCTCACTCGACGTGACGGTGTCATCAACACGAGGTAAGAGCGGCAACTGGCTGCCGGCGCCGCGCGCCGATTTGCAACTGATGCTGCGTTTGTACGCACCGAAGCCGCAAGCCACCGATGGCAGTTGGCAACCGCCGGCCGTCGTGCGTCAGTGACATGCGCCGACGTCGATGAAGTTCGCCAGCGAAATGCCTCGTTGATGCGGGGCAGCGAAGTGCCGGTGTGAAGTCCACCAGCGTTATGCGTCACTGCTGTGACAGCAAGGTATGAGTGACGCATAAATCAGCGTATGTCCGCCTTCGTGCCGGCGGACATACGCCGCTGTAGCGTGCAACAATGTGTAAGCCACGGCTTACATTTATATCCCGCGTAAGATTCACCACTTATACTGCCGCTTGCGGGATTTTCGTTTCGCGGCGGGCTTGCCGCCGCATTACCCAAGACCGAGCATGGCAAGCCTCAATAAAGCATCAATCGCCTCTTCCATGCAGACCGTGCGCGATGTCGCGCAGTCACGCCGCACCCGGCGTGTCATCACGGGTCTGTTGATCTTCCTCGTATTGTTCGGTCTGCTGGGCTTTTTCGCGGCGCCGCCGTTGATTCGTCACATTGCCGAGCAGCAACTCAGCAAGCAACTCGACCGGCCGGCCACGATCGGCCGCATCGCACTCAATCCGTACACGCTCAAGCTCGAAGCCGATAGCGTGCATATCGGCGAGCGTGGCGGCGCGGGCGATTTTGTCGATATTGCGCGGTTCATCGTGAAGCCGTCATGGAGCTCGCTGTTTCGTGGCGCGCCGATCGTCGATGAAATACAGCTCGATTCACCACGCTTTCATATCGTTCGCTATGACGCGCAGCGCTTCAATTTCACCGACCTGATCGAGAAATTCTCGAAGCAGCCGGCCAAGCCCGATAGCAAACCGACCTTGTTTTCGGTGTCGAACATTCGCCTCGAAAACGGTCAGATTACGTTCGACGACAAATTGCTCGGCGCAACGCACGTGATCGATCAATGGAAGCTCGGCATTCCGTTCATCGCTACGCTGCCTTCGAAAACCGACATCTTCGTCGAGCCGTTGCTGCGTGCGCGTATCGACGGCAGTCCGCTTGCGATCGAAGGCAAGACCAAGCCGTTTGCTGCGTCGCGCGAATCGGAGGTGTCGCTGCGCTTCGACGGGCTCGACGTGCCGCAGCTCATCTCCTACGCGCCGACCAAGCTGCCTGTGGTTGTGCAGAACGGCAAGCTGTCGACCGATCTCAAGCTCAACTTTGTGATGTCCAACGGCACGCCTTCGTTGCGTGTTGCGGGCACCGTCGACTTGAACGATGTGGACGTGCGCGATCAAAGCAAGGCGCCGTTCTTCGCGGCGCACGCAGTGCATGTGGCTGCCGCGACGCTGGAGCCGTTGAAGAGCCTGTATCACTTCGACGAGATCCGCATCGACGCGCCGAGCGCCAATCTTGCGCGTGATAAAGAAGGCGTGTTGAGTGTCGAGCGGATGTTCGCGACTGCGCCTGCTGCGGGGGCTTCTGCGTCGGTGCCAGCGTCTGCGCCCGTCGCGGCATCTGGTGCCAGCGCCACGGAAAAGGCCGCACAGCCTCTGGACCTGTCGATCAAGCGTTTCGCGCTCAACGACGGCACCGTCAACGTTCACGATGAAGCCGCCTCGCGTCCGGTCGACTTGGGCTTGCAAAAACTGGCCGTCACGCTGACCGATTTCTCGACGCTCGCCCCCGCCCCCGCGCATTACACGCTCAATACCGACTTCAAGGACGCCGGTGGCTCGCTCGGCGTGGCCGGCGCGTTCGGCCTTGTTGCGAAGACCGCCAGCGCAAAGCTCGATCTGAAGTCATTGAAGTTGCCGTTGCTGCAACCGTATCTCGACACCGCGACCGCCGCGCAAGTGATGGACGGCGCGCTTTCCGCCAATGCCAACGTCGGCGCGAACTGGTCGAAGTCGCCGGTCGCAGTCATGGTCACCGATACACAACTCGATCTGCAGTCGCTCAAACTCGCGGCGCGTGGCAGCAAGGATCCGGTCGTCTCGCTCGCGCAAGGCCAGGTAACGGTCAAGCAGGTGGACGTCGCGGGGCGCACTGCCGATATCACCGGCGTCAACACGACCGGCCTGGTGGTCAATGCGCAGCGTCTGAAAGACGGCAGCATCGACCTCGCCACGCTCGCGGGTCCGCATCAGGTCGAGCAGAAGCGCACGGCGATCCATGCGGTGAAGAAGGCTGAGGCGGAAGGGCCCGCGTGGCACTACAAGATCGGCGAACTCAACCTGAAAGACGCGACCGCGAATTTCACCGACAACACGACGCCGAATCCAGTGAAGCTGAGCGTGACGCCGCTGCAATTGAAGGTACAACAGATCAGCGACGACCTGAGTAAGCCGCTGCCGGTCGATCTGCAAGCCACGCTCAACAAGAAAGGCACGCTCGGCGTAAAGGGCGATGTCACGGCGACGCCGCTCAAGGTGGCCGTCAAAGTGAACGCGAACCGCCTGGATGCGGCGGCCTTCGAACCGTACTTCGGCAGCAAGCTGAATGCGTTGATTGCCAGCGCGCTGCTCAACGCGAACGGCGATCTCGCGCTAAGTCAGGCGAAGGCGCTCAAAGCGACGTACCGCGGCGACGTCGCGCTCGTCGACGTGCGGATGATCGACAAGGCGACTTCGGACCCATTCGCAGGATGGAGTTCGCTCGCGCTGACCAATCTCAAGGCCGACTACGACGAACACGGCACGGCGGTCGACGCGGGCCGCGTCACGTTCACGAAGTTCTATGGGCGTGTGCTGCTCGACGCGCAAGGCAAGCTGAATCTCAAGGACGTGGTCGCGCATGAAAGCGGCGCCGCGCAATCGCTGACACGCGACAAGAGCGGCGGCCACGAGCCGGTGCCGTTGACGCCGCAGGCTGCATCGGCGCCTGAGGTGGCCTCCGCGCCGGTACCGGCGTCGTCGGCAACTCCAGCCACGCCGGCCACAGTTACGGCCGCCACGCCGCCGCAAAGCCCCGTCAAACTGCACTTCGGCCAACTGGTGCTGCAACAGGGCCGCGTGACGTATACGGACAACTTCATCAAGCCGAACTTCACCGCGAACCTGGTTGGCATTCAAGGTACGGTCGGCGCGTTCGGCACGCAGTCGACAACGCCTGCGCCCGTGGACATCGCCGCGAAGCTGGCGGCGAATGGTCCGCTGTCGATTCGCGGTACCGTCAATCCGCTGATCGCAAAACCGGCGCTCGATCTCACAGCCAGCGCGCACGATATCGAACTCACCAACCTCACGCCGTATTCGGCGAAATACGCCGGCTATCCGATCACCAAGGGCAAGCTGAACGTCGATCTGCACTACCAGCTCGATAACGATCAGTTGAACGCGAACAATCATATTTTCATCGACCAGCTCACGTTCGGCGATCACGTCGAGAACGATACGGCGACCAAGCTGCCGGTGCGTCTCGCGATCTCACTGCTGAAAAACTCGCGCGGTGAAATCGACGTGAATCTGCCAGTGTCGGGATCGTTGTCGAATCCGGAGTTCAGCGTCGGCGGGCTCATCTGGCATGCGGTGCTCAATCTGCTGCAGAAAGCCGTCACCGCGCCGTTCTCGCTGATCGCCAATGCCTTCGGTGGTGGTGGCGAGGAATTGGGCTACGTCGAGTTCGAACCGGGGTCGGCGAAACTGTCCGACGCCGCGGACAAGAAGCTCGACACCATCGTGAAGGCGCTGGCCGACAAGAGCTCGATCCGTATCGATCTGATTGGCCGCGTCGATCCGGCAGTCGACGGGCCGGGCCTGCGTGCGCAATACGTCGAACGCGAGGTCAAGCAACAGAAGATCAAGGACGTGGTGGGCAATGGCGAGAGCGTGGATCTGTCGACCGTCACCGTGGATCCGAAGGAATACGATAAGTACTTGGCCAAGGCCTACAAAGCGGCCGACTTCAAGAAGCCGCGCAATTTCGTCGGCTTGACCAAGAGCCTGCCGGACGACGAGATGAAGGCGGCGATGGCCGCCAATGCTCCGATCGACGACGCAAGTTTGCGGCAGCTCGCCCAGCAACGGGCGCAAGCCGTGCAGCAGTATTTCGAGGGCAAGATCGACAGCAGCCGCGTGTTTATCGTCGCGCCGAAACTGGACGCCGATGGCATCAAGGACAAGGGCGCCACGACGCGGGTGGACTTTGGGCTGAAGTGATGCGGCGCGATGTAACGTATTGCGTAGTGGGTGTACGCCGCTACCTGCCCGCCAAGGCAGCGGCGGCGTACGGTTAAGCGGCTCGCGTCGGCACCTTCTTCAGCGCCGTCTGCTCGATCACGCGCGCGAGCGTGTCGAATGCCGGACCGATCTTCTCGTTCGGCACGCAGGCGTAGCCCAGCAACAGTCCGCGTCGCGCGGGCGTCTCGCTGCTGTAGTAAGCGGCGAGGGGCCGCACGATCACGCCGGCATCGTAAGCGGCTGCCGTGACGGCGCGATCGTTCGCATGATCGGGCAGGCCGAGCACGAGGTGCAGGCCGGCCTCGTCGCCCATCACGGGTAGTTCGTTGCCGAAACGCGCGGTGATCGCATCGATCAGAATCTGCCGCCGCTCGCCGTAGAGCGCGCGCATACGGCGAACATGCGATGTGAGATGGCCGTCCATGATGAAGTCGGTCATCACCGCCTGCTGCATCAGTTGCCCCTCGCGGTACAGCTCGGCCACGCCCGTGCGGAACGTATCCACCAGATGCTCCGGCGCGATCATGTAGCCGATCCGCAAACCCGGAAACAACATCTTCCCCAGGCTGCCCACGTAGATCACCTGGCCGGCGTCGTCTAGCCCTTGCAGCGATGCAAGCGGTCGGCTGCCGTAACGGAACTCGCTGTCGTAGTCGTCCTCGATGATCCAGACGTTGTGCTGGCGTGCGTATTCGAGCAGCGTACGGCGCCGCGCGAGACTCATCACCATGCCGAGCGGATATTGATGCGACGGCGTGACGAGCGCCAGCCGCGGCGGCTGTTGCAGATCCTGCTCGCGCGGATTGAGGCCCTCGTCATCCACGGGCACCGGCACTAGCGTAATCCCTGACGATTGCAGCACGCTGCGCGCGCCCCAATAGCACGGCTCTTCCACCCACGCGCGATCGCCGACGTCGGTCAATAAACGCACGGCCAGATCGATCGACTGATGAATGCCCGTCGTGATGATGATCTGGTCCGGCGTGCAATTCACCGAGCGTGCGACGCGCAGGTAGTCGGACAGCGCCCGCCTTAACGGCCGGTAGCCACCGCCCGGCGCATAAGTCAGCAGATCGGGATTGGCTTCCTTCCACAACCTTGCCTGCAAACGGCTCCACGTGCGCGCCGGAAACTCAGCGACGTCGGGCACGCCGGGCATGAACGCGCCCCACTGTTTGGCGGAGACACCGGCCTGATCGATGAGCCTGCGTCCGCGCATGGAGAGGTCGCCTAGATCGCGTTTTAGCGGCTTTAAGGCCTCGCCGGCTTGATCGGCGCTGTCCATGTCCCCATTGACACTCGCCACTGTCGGCTTCTTGCGTGCATTCACGGCAGCCGTGTCCGGCCGCGTGTCGGCGACATAGGTGCCGCTTCCGGTGGTCGAGATCACATAGCCTTCGGCGGTTAGCTGATCGTAGACGTGCAGCACCGTGTTGCGCGCGATGCCGAGGTCCTCGGCGAGCATGCGCGAACTGGGCAGCTTGGTGCCAGGCGGTAGCTGGCCGGTCAGGATGGCCTGCTGCATCAGCCGCAACGTCTGTCTGTAGACCGGTTCGGCGGCGGCGCGGTCGAGCCGCGCGGCAAGCCAATCCGACAAGATCACGGTGTCCAAGTGGTTCTATCCGGAATAATGAAATGGTTCCATATTGTAGAACCGTAAGGGACTATAGTGAGCCACGCAATTAATGCAATCCCGCTGCTTTGCAGGGGGAGCCAGCCGGACCGCAGAGGAGACTAGTGCGATGAAAACCGATGACGTGATCGTCAGCTTTCGGGGTGTGCGCAAGACGTACGACGGCGAAACGCTGGTCGTCAAACAACTCGATCTGGATATCTATCAGGGCGAATTCCTGACGCTGCTCGGGCCGTCCGGATCAGGGAAAACCACATGTCTGATGATGCTGGCGGGGTTCGAATTTCCCACCGGCGGTGAGATTTGGCTCGACGGCACGCTGCTCAATACCGTGCCGCCGCATAAGCGCAACATCGGCATGGTGTTTCAGAACTACGCGCTGTTTCCGCATCTGACGGTCGAGCAGAACGTCGCGTATCCGCTCACGGTGCGCAAACTGTCGGCGGAAGAGCGTGCGCATCGCACGAATAATGCGCTGAAGATGGTGCGCATGGAAGGCTTCGCCAAGCGTTACCCGGCGCAGCTTTCCGGTGGCCAGCAGCAACGTATTGCCTTGGCGCGGGCGCTCGTGTTCGAGCCGAAGCTCGTGCTGATGGACGAGCCGCTCGGCGCACTCGACAAGCAGTTGCGCGAACACATGCAGTACGAACTTAAATCATTGCACGAGAAGCTTGGCGTGACGTTCGTGTACGTCACGCACGACCAGGGCGAAGCGCTGACCATGTCCGACCGTGTCGCCGTGTTCGATAAAGGCATCGTGCAGCAACTCGATACCGTGGATCGTCTCTATGAATCGCCGTGCAACGAGTTCGTCGCGAACTTCATCGGCGACAGCAACAAGCTGCGCGGCACGATCGCGAACGTCGACGGCGAGTACTGCGAGTTTCATCTGATTGACGGCACACGGCTTACGGGACGCAATATAGGCGGCGCGCGGGCGGGTACGCCGGCGGTCGCGTGTATCCGTCCTGAGCGTATGAAACTCGCCAACGGCGTGTCACGGCCTGGCGCTAATGCGCTAAGCGGCGAAGCGCGCGGGCTGATCTATTTCGGCGACCACGTGCGGATGCGCTGTGGTCTGCCGGAGCAGGACGAGTGCTTCGTGAAGGTGCCGCTCGGCACCGATGCACTCGAAACCTTCGCACCTGGCGCGCCCGTCGCGCTCGAGTTTGCGCCCGAGCATCTGCGGGTGTTTGCAGGCGCGTGAGCGCGTGCACTGCGCGGGTCGTAGGTCGTTCGACGCAGACAAAAGAAGCAGTTCACCTAAGCAGCACATAACAAGTCGCACTGTACGTAGCTTGAAGCACACCACCAAAGGAGAGCAACACACCATGAGCAAGATCGGGAAATCGCGCTGCGCCATCGCTGTCGGTGCTGTGGCGCTCGCGCTGGGCGCCGCGCAAGTCAATGCAGCCGAGCTGACGGTCGTCAATTTCGGCGGTGCGAATGGCGACGCGCAAAAGGTCGCATTCAACCAGCCGTTCGAGACGCAAACCAGCAATAAAGTGACCGCGGTCGAATACAACGGCGAGCAGGCCAAAGTGAAGGCGATGGTCGAAGCGAAGCATGTGAATTGGGACGTGGTGGAAGTTGAGTCGGGCGACATCGGCCGTGGTTGTGACGAAGGGCTGTATGAGAAGCTCGACTGGTCGAAGATCGGCAAGAAGACGGATCTGATTCCGGAAGCGCCGCAAACCTGCGGCGTGGGCTTCTTCGTGTGGTCGACGGCACTCGCGTACAACGCCGACAAGCTGAAAACCGCGCCGGCCGGCTGGGCCGACTTCTGGGACGTGAAGAAATTCCCGGGCAAGCGCGCGATGCGCAAGGGCGCGCGTTACAACCTCGAATTCGCGCTGATGGCCGACGGCGTGCCGCCGAAGGACGTCTACAAGGTGCTTGCCACCAAGGAAGGTCAGGACCGCGCGTTCAAGAAGCTCGACGAACTGAAGCCGAATATTCAGTGGTGGGAAGCGGGCGCGCAGCCGCCGCAATTCCTGGTCGCGGGTGACGTGGTGATGTCCACTGCGTACAACGGCCGTATCGATGCCGCACAGAAGGAAGGCAAGAACCTCAAGGTGGTGTGGAACGGCAGCATTTACGACCTCGACTACTGGGCGATTCCGAAGGGCACGCCGAACAAGGCGCTGGCAGAGAAGTACATCGCCTATTCGATTTCGTCGAAGCCGCAGCAGGACTACGCGCACAACATTGCGTATGGTCCGGTGAACGTGGCGGCCATCAAGGCGCTCGATCCGAAGACGCTGTCCAATCTGCCGAATTCGCCGGCTAACGGCAAGAACGCGGTGCTGCAGAACCTCTCGTTCTGGACCGACCATGGCGATGAGTTGGAGCAACGTTTTTCGTCGTGGGCTTCGAAGTAATTAGCCGGGTGTGAGAAGGCGCGGCTTTTATGGTGAAGCCGCGCCGCATCAATGCAATGAAACAAACGCAAACGCGTGTCTTCGCGATGTACGCGAGCGGCCGGATGCATGGGATCGGGGTAAGGGCTTTTGCATGGGGCAGGAGTAAGCGCTAAAGCGCTAACTCCTGCCGACAGCCAAAGCGCTAACTCCGGATCGAGGAGACGAGGTGTGACTACGATGACGATCGCCGCCGATTCGACGCCTGAGTCGAATGTTCGACTTAAGCGAGAACTAAAGGCCGCAGAAGCAAAGAAGCGCGCGATGGCGCTGTTGCTGATTGCACCGCTCGCCATTTTTCTGCTGCTGATTTTTGTCGTGCCGATCGGTGCGCTATTGACTCGGGCCGCGCAGAATCCGGAAGTGATGAACGCCCTGCCGCACACGCTGAATGCGTTGAGCGGTTGGGATCGCAAGGCACTGCCGCCTGACGCCGCATACTCTGCACTGGCCGTGGATCTGACGGCGATTGCCGATAGCGATGGCATGGGCGCGCTGGCGCGACGGTTGAACGTGGAAATTCCAGGCTATCGCTCGCTGGTCGCAAAGTCGGCTCACGCGATGCCGTTCGTCGACGACAACAGCAAGCCGTTGACGCTCACGCCGGCCCAGATGCACGCTAAGTTCGTCGAACTCGACGAACGCTGGAACAACGTCGCTTACTGGCAGGCGATCGCGAAGAATTCCGGTGCCTACTCGCCGTTTTATCTACTGGCTTCTTTGGACCACAAGCAGGACGGATTCGGTCACATCATCGAGACGGATCCGGATCAACAGATTTATCTCCACGTATTCAGCCGCACCTTCGTAATCGGCGCAGTCGTGACATTCTTTGCGCTGCTGCTCGGTTACCCGCTTGCTTACTGGATTTCGACGCTCTCCGATCGCCGCGCGAATCTGGTGATGATCCTCGTGCTGATTCCGTTCTGGACTTCGATCCTCGTACGCGTGGCCGCATGGATCGTGATTCTGCAAAGCGAAGGGCTGGTGAACAAGGCGCTGATTGCGAGCGGCATTTTGCACGATCCGTTGTCGCTGCTGTTCAACCGCACGGGCGTGTACATCTCGATGACGCACATTCTGCTGCCGTTCATGATCCTGCCGCTGTATAGCGTGATGAAGTCGATCCCGCCGACCTATCAGCGCGCCGCGATCTCGCTTGGCAGTCATCCGTTCGCCGCGTTCTGGCGTGTTTATGTGCCGCAAACTTATCCGGGCATCGGGGCGGGCGCACTACTTGTGTTCATTCTCGCGATCGGCTACTACATCACGCCGGCATTGCTCGGTGGACCGAATGATCAGATGGTCAGCTACTACGTCGCGTACTTTACCAACGTGACGATCAATTGGGGTATGGCGTGTGCGCTCGGCGGTTTGCTGCTTGCCGCGACGCTTGTGCTGTATGTCATCTATGGACGCTTCACGCGTTCGTCCCTGAGCCTCGGCTGATTGGCTGAACGGAGCTTACTCGCGATGAAACTTGCCAAGCCCTTGTTTGCGCCGCATACGTCCTTGATCGAGCGCGTGTGGTATTTCGCGTTGCGCGCGCTTGCCGTGCTGACGCTGCTGTATTTGATCCTGCCGGTGCTGGCGATTGTGCCGTTGTCGTTTTCGTCCAGCACGTTCCTCGTGTATCCGATCCCGGGCTGGTCGCTGCGCTGGTATGCGAACCTGATCGGGTCCGATGAATGGCGCATGGCGGCGAAGAACAGCTTTATCGTCGCGCCTTCGGCAACTGTCGTGGCGACGGTGCTCGGCACGTTGGCGGCGATCGGCCTGACCAAAGCGAATTTCCGCGGCAAGGCTTTGCTGATGGCGGTTCTGATTTCGCCGATGATCGTGCCGGTGGTGGTGGTCGGCGTCGGCATGTATCTGTTTTTTGCGCCGCTTGGACTGGCGAATACGTATATTGGGCTGATTCTCGCGCATGCGTCGCTCGGCGTGCCGTTTGTGGTGACGACGGTGGCGGCGACGTTGCAAGGCTTTAACTACAACCTGGTGCGCGCGAGCTTGTCGCTGGGGGCGAATCCGGTGAAGACGTTCTTTCGCATCACGTTGCCGGTGATCGCGCCGGGCGTGATTTCGGGCGCGCTGTTCGCGTTCGCTACGTCGTTTGACGAAGTGGTCGTGACGCTGTTCCTGGCTGGAGCGGATCAAACCACCCTGCCGCGTCAGATGTTCACCGGTATTCGCGAGAACATCAGCCCGACTATCGCGGCATTGGCTACGATTTTGATCGTGTTCTCGACGTGCCTGTTGCTTGCGCTGGAATGGCTGCGTGGGAGGAATGCAGCGCGGGCGGTGGCGGCGTAACGGCAGTGCGGCGGAGTGGGATCGATACGCCGTTAAAGTCGCCGTAACCTGCGACCCGCCACCCAGTGACCGAAGCAACGCAGCCGTATCGGATGAGATGGCTACGGCGTTAAAATGGTCGCAGCCTGCTACCCGTCACCCGGCGACTGACGCAATACAGCCGCATCGGATGGGGTGACTACGGCGTTGAAGTAGCGACTGCTTGCCAACCCCCACCCAGCGACTGAAACAGCGCCGCCGTGTCGGCGAACCGGTCCGCTTGCGCGCGAGTTCGGTCTAGTGCGGTTTGCAACACCTGACGCTGCGTATCGAGCAGGCCGAACTGACTAACACCGCCCGCCGCATACTGCGCTTGTGCGATATCCAGGCTCGCGTGCGCCTGTTGGGCAGCCTCGTCGCGAGCCTGCAGTTCGTGCGCGTCGTCCTGCAGCGCTGTCAGCGTGTCCGCAACCTGCTGCAGCGCCTGCAGCACCGTCTGCTGATAGTCAGCGAGCGCCGCATCATAAGCCGCCTGTGCAGAACGCTTCTTCGCGCGCAATTCGCCGCCGCGGAAAATCGGTTGCGTCAGAGTGAGGCCGAAGTTCCAGATATTCAGCCCGCTGACCACGTCCTGAATGTTCGTGCGTTCCGAACCGATCCCCGCCGAGATGGAAAATTGCGGATACAGATTTGCCGTCGCCACGCCGACATTCGCGCTCGCTTGATGCAATAACGCTTCCGAAGCACGAATGTCCGGCCGTTCGCGCGCGAGCGTCGATGGCAATGTGAGCGGCAACGTATCTGGCAGATGCAGCGAATCGAGCGTCAGGTCTGCGAAGTCCGCCTTCGACGGCGGCATGCCAAGCAGGATCGCGAGTTGGTGGTCGGTCTGCGCACGTTGTGTCGCGAGTGGTGGCAACGACGCACGGGTCTGCGAGAGCAGCGTGCGCTGGCTGCGCACGTCGAGTTGCGAGACACCGCCTGCCGCAAACCGCTCTTCGGTGATCTTGAGTTGCTGGGCCTGGGTGTCCGCGAGGCGCTGCGTCAAGGCGGTCTGCTGCTTTAAAGACGCGCGTCGAATCGCAGTCGAAACCACATTGCCTGCGAGCGAGAGCCGCGCCGCTTCGAATTCGAACGACTGATAGTCGACTTGTGCCATGAGCGCTTCCAGCGCCCGGCGATTACCGCCGAAAATATCGAGCGCATAGGACACGCTGACCGACGCGTTGTAAAGCGTAAACGGCCCCTGATTGGGCACATTCGGAATGCCGAACGCCGCGATATCGACCCGCTGCCGCACGCCGGATACGGTCGCATCGACAGCCGGGAATGCAGTCGCGCCGAATTGCGCATTGTAGTTTTCGCGTGCCTCAATCAGCTTCGCGCGGGCTTGCGTGAGCGTGGGGCTCTGTTGCAGGGCTTGCTCGACGAGACGGTCTAGCGCATCGGATTGAAACTGCTTCCACCACATTGGTGTTGCATGCTCAGCCGCGATAAATGCTTGCGATGCTCCAGCCACACCGCTGGCTGCGACTGTGGCAGCAGGTTGCGCTTCACGTGTATAGGTTTGCGTGTCCGGCGCCGCCGGTGGTTGAAAATCCGGCCCGACCGCGCAACCGCACAGCGCGACGACGGACAAGAAAGCGAGCGGTTTCATCGACCGGTCCTCCTAGTCGAGCGTGCGCCGGTAAAAGCGCAGCGCGATGCCCATCACGACGACCATGAACAGCGCCACGGGCCACACCGACGGCCACAGGTCGGCCCAGTCGTTTCCTTTGAGCAGAATGCCGCGAACCAACCGGTTGAAATATGTGAGCGGCAGTAGATTGCCGATGAATTGCGCCCAGCCTGGCATCCCGGCAAACGGAAACATGAAACCCGACAGCAACAGGCTCGGCAGAAAATAGAACACGGTCAGTTGCATCGCCTGCAACTGATTCTGCGCAATCGACGAAAGCGTGATGCCGACCGTCAGATTCGCCGCGATAAACAGCAGCGCAGCAAGATAGATCGCCACCAGGCTACCTGCGAACGGCACATCGAACACGAAGCGCGCCGCAGTCAGAATGATCGACGCCTGCACCAGCCCGATCATTACGTAAGGCACGATCTTGCCGGTCATCACTTCGATCGGCAGCACAGGTGTGGAGAGCAGGTTTTCCATCGTGCCACGCTCGCGTTCGCGCGTGATCGCGAGGCCGGTCATCATCACCATCGTCATCGTCAGGATCACGCCCATCAGACCCGGCACTACGTTGTATTGTGTGATGCCTTCAGGGTTGTAGAGGCGGTGCACCTGGACGTCGAAAGCGGCCGGAGTGCCATTCAGGTGAGCGAGCGCGCCGGTGATGTCTTTGTCCGCGACCGGTTGCACAAGGCCCGGCAGCGCCGCGAGCGCGGTGTTCGTCGCGGTGGGATCGGTCGCATCGGCTTCGACCAGCAGCGAAGGGCGTTCGCCGCGCAACAGACGTTTCGAAAAATCCACCGGCACCGACAACACGAATTGCACTCGGCCTTGGGTAAGAGAGCGGCGGCCGGCCTCCTCGTTGGGCAAGGTTTCGACGATGTCGAAATAGGCGGAGTTCTTCATCGCGGCGATGAAGCTGCGCGAAAACGTACTGTCGTCGCCGATGATGACAGCGGTAGGCAGATGCTTTGGGTCGGTATTGATCGCGAAACCGAACAGCGTGAGCTGAATGATCGGCAGGCCGACGATCATCGCGAACGTGATCCGATCGCGCTTTAACTGCAAAAACTCTTTGAGCACGATGCTCCACCAGCGCGACAGCGAGAACAGGGTGCGCGTGCTCACGGTTGCGCTCCGTAGTTGTCGGTGGAGTGGCCCATCAAGTAGATGAACACGTCTTCAAGCCCGGTTTCGATGCGCTCGGCGCGCAGCGCCGTGCCCTCGGTCGCGCGTCTGATGGCGGTTTCGAGCGCGGCATGGTCGATACCGCTGATGTGCAGCGCGGAGCCGAATACGACGGTCTGATCGACGCCGGGCGTCTTGCGCAACTGTTCCGACAGTTTGCTCAGGTGCTCGCCGTAGATGGTCCAGGTCGCGAGATTTTGCGATTCGATCACGTCCTTCGAAGTGCCTTGCGCGAGCAGCTTGCCGTACGCGATGTACGCGAGCTTATGACAGCGCTCGGCCTCATCCATGTAATGCGTGCTGACCAGAACCGAAATGCCCCGCGCGGCGAGGCGATGCAACTCTTCCCAGAATTCGCGGCGTGCGTTCGGATCGACGCCCGCGGTCGGTTCGTCGAGTAACAGCAACTGAGGCTCGTGCAGCATGCAGGCTGCAAGCGCGAGCCGCTGCTTCCAGCCGCCGGACAACGCGCCGGTCAACTGATCCGCACGGCTTTGCAGACCGAGCGATTCGAGCGAGCGGTCAACCGCTTCGCGCCGGTTCGCCATCTGATAAATGCGGGCGACGAAGTCGAGGTTCTCGCGAATCGTCAGGTCGTCCCAATACGAGAAGCGTTGCGTCATATAGCCGACGTTGCGCTTGATCTGCGCACTCTCGCGAACTATGTCGTAACCGAGACAGGTGCCGCTGCCTGAGTCGGGCGTGAGCAGCCCGCACATCAGACGGATCGAGGTGGTCTTGCCGCTGCCGTTCGGTCCAAGAAAGCCGAAAATCTCGCCGCGTGCGACCTGCAACGTCACGTCGTTCACGACATGTTTATCGCCGAAGTGCTTGTTGAGCTTGTGCACGTCGATCGCGTATTGCGCAGGTTGCGGTGCGGGCTGGTTCATTGCAGGCTCACCGCAACGGGTTGACCGGGGTGCAGCTTGACTGCATCGGCGGCGGAAGGGTGGGCTTCGACCATGAACACCAGTTTCGCGCGGTTCTCGTTGCTGTAGATCACCGGCGGTGTGTATTCGGCTTCGCTCGATATGTACGTAATTTTCGCCGGGACGTCGGCGGCGCAACCGTCGCAATGAATGGAAAGCGCACGGCCTGGTGCGAGCTTGCCGACCACGGTCTCCGGTACGAAGAAGCGTACTTTCACGTTCTGCGGTGGCAGCATCTGTACGACAGGATTGCCAGCCTGAACCCACTCGCCGACGCGATACAGCGTGTCGTAGACGAGTCCTTCCGCCGGCGCGTTGACGCGCTTCTGGTCGAGCTTCCATTGAGCTTGGACGACGGCGGCTTGAGCGGCCTCGATCTGCGCGCTCTGCGCAGTGATTTGCTGCGAACGGCCGGGAAGCAAAGCGACATCCACCTGGTTGCTGAGTTCGCGGACCTGCGCGGCGGTGGCGTCCGCGTTGGCGCGCGAATCGTCGAGCTGCGCTTTTGGAATGCCGCCTGCGCGGTACTGCGCTTCATCGCGCGTGAGTTGCAACGCCGCCTTGCGCGCATTGGCGACGGCTTGAGCGAGTTGCGCTTTGGTGACGTTCACTTCGGGACGGCGCTTGCCGGTCTGGATATCGGCTAGCTGTGCGCGTGCCGCAGCGAGTTGCTGTTGTGCCTGCTGTAATGCGGCAGTCTCGTCCTCGGATTCGAGCGTGAATACAGGTGCGCTTGCGTCAACGGTCTGTCCTCGTGCGACCGCCAACTGCGCCAGCTTGCCGGACTGCGACGAGCCGAGATACACAAACTCCCCCTCGATGTAGCCTTGATAGACATTGTTGTCGCGATGCGAGCAGGCTGCGAGAGCCATCGCCGCGAGCAGCAGACAAACGCAGGCGCTGAACGGACGACTCATGACGGGCTCCCTGTTCCTGTGTCTTTGCGGCTGCGGCGTCCTGATGGAGGCTTCGGCTGCTGCTGTGCTCGTGCTCGTGCTCGTGCGTGTGCTGGCGCCGATGCCGCATGTGGGGCTGGCTGCATGCCGCCGATCAGCAGTGCGATCACATGCCGGCGCAACGCATCGCGCTCGATGACGGGCAGGCCTCGCGCGCTCTGCCAGATCTTTGCCGTGGCGAGCGGCAGCATCACGAGCGCCAGAATGGAATTGAATAGCAACATCGCTTCCAGGTTGGCATTGACGGTGCCGTCCCGCTGAGCGTGTGCAACGCGGCTACCGAAGCGCTTGATGTTGTCGAACGGGATGCGTCGCATCATTCGTTCACGCAGCAGGCCGCCTTCGTTGACGATCTCGCGCAGCCAGAGCGGCGGCAACCAGGGCATGCGGTCCGTCACGTCAAAGAGGCGCGCGACGAATTCGTGAACCAGCGCGAAGGGATCGCCCGCGGCGTCTTCAACGGCCGGGCGCCAGACGAATTCCGCCGCAGGGGCGAGCCGCTCGTCGGCCACTGCGTCAAGCAGCTTTTCGCGATTCGTGAAGTAGTAATGGACCAGTGCCGACGTGACGCCCGCTTCGCTCGCGATCTGCGCGACCGTCGTGGCCGCGATGCCGCATTCGGAAAAGAGCCGCGTCGCGGTGTCGAGCAGATGTTCTCGCACATCGAAGTCCTCGACGGCGGGGCGGCGGCCGAGTGGTTTCAGGGGAGAACGTGTCGGGTTCATCAATTCAGGTTAATTGATGAGTTAGTTAAATTCAAGATGGACGTTCCTGTGTGCAATCCGTATCAAAGATGACCTGTCCATCTGACAGAACTCTAGGAATCTTCCCATTCCATGTCGCTTTGCGCCTCTTCATACTCAAAACTTCTTAAAAGTGAATGCGTTCTTCGCAGGGATTCCATGAAATTTCAGTTAACGCTTCTCGCATGTGCACTGGCATTGTCGGGTTGCGCGGGGCAGGTCGCACGAGACCGGCTGGGTATCGAAGATCCGACCGTTCTGAAGACGGGCGTCGGCGTGACACAAGACGCGGCTGCTGGCGCACCGACGCCTCAATGGTTCAGCACCTATGCGCCAATCAGGAGCGGCGGCGAGGCGCTTGCTTCCCTGCAACAGAAGCTGGACACATTGCCCGGTGACAAGAGCAGTTATTTTCGTGCGAAGGCTCAGTGCTGGATCGATGCCGGACAGCAGGAATGGCGCGCACATGACCAGTGGGGTTTTGTCGAGGAAGCTATCGGCCAGGCGGCGATGCTGACGATCAGCCTCGAAAATGGCACGCCGTTGTCCGCTGCTAACCCGGTCTTACGCACGGTGTCCACCGTGCGCCCTGATCTGTGGAAGATCGTCAATACCATCAAGGGTGATCCTGCCTTCGCCCAGTGTCCCCAAGCACAACAACCCCTTGCATGTGCCGAAGTCGAACTGTTGCACGCAGGGCATGACGCGTGGGCGCGTAGGTTCTCCGCCGCTGAAAAGCGTTTGCCCGAGGTTCAGGATAACTTGCGGAAGTCGGCGGAAACGGCGCTGCAATGCTTGCAAGCGAAGCAGACGCCTGCACCGGCACCCACAGCGCAGGCGCCTCAAAAGATTACGCTGCGGGCCGACTCTCTGTTCCGTTTCGACGGTGGCAGCGAGGCTGCGATCCTGCCGGCTGGCAAGCGACATCTCGACGACGTGGTGACAGGCTTGAAGCAGGTTCCCGCCGTACGCGAGCTAAAGATCACGGGGTTTGCCGACCGCCTCGGCAGCGATGCCTACAACCAGAGTCTATCTTTGCAGCGTGCGCACACGGTCAGGCAGTATCTGCGCACCCACGGCGTGACATTGCCGATGACCGCGCAAGGCCAAGGCAGTGCGAATCAGTTGGTCACCTGCCAGCAAACAAAACGCGACGAACTGGTGCGGTGTCTTGAGCCAAACCGGCGCGTCGAGATCGAATTTGTGCTCGCTGCATCATAGCGTGCACGCGCTTTGAGAATGACCGTCGGTATCAACGGATGCCGACGTCGCGCGGCTGGTCGATATTTCGACTCGCTCATGTTGTATCCCGGCTCCGCTAAGAGCTCTCCGTAATCTCCATTCCCTGCAGTTTCTTGTCGTGAGGCAGAACTACGTTTGTGTGCACGTCAGGCAGAAATATTCACCGGTGTCCTGTCTTCTCGTTCTCAGGGCGCATAACGTCTCTCCTCGATCGATGCAGATTTCGAGATTACGGGTGGTAAGAATTGACGTGGCAAGGGGTGTTTTAATGAGGAATCCAATATATGTCTACTATTCTAGTTATCGATGATCACCCGGCATTTCGACTGGTCATCAAGATGCAGCTTATGCAACTGCTTGGCGTCGAAGAGGTGATCGAAGCCGATAACGGGCAAACGGCCGTCGAATTGGCCCGTCAGCACACGCCGAAACTCGCGATACTTGATCTCGATATTCCACGTATCAGCGGGCTTGATGTAATCCCTCGGCTCAAGCTTGCACATCCGTCGATGCGCATGCTGGTGTTGTCAGGTCAGGATCCCGTTATATTTGCGCCGCGAGCAATGCGCTCCGGCGTGCAAGGTTTCGTTGCCAAGTCGCAGGAAATGAAGGAGATTATGCGCGGCGTAGAGGCGGTGTTGGCGGGGTATACCGTGTTTCCTGTAATCCCCGGCGGCCGTGGGTTGTCGTCCAATACCGGTGATGCAAAAGAGGAAGACAGACTCACCCTGTTATCGGATAAGGAGCTCGTGATTCTGCAGATGCTTTCAAAGGGTATGTCGAACAAGACGATTGGAGACACGCTGTTTATGAGCGACAAGACCGTGAGCACGTACAAGAGTCGCATTCAGGAAAAGCTTGGGCTGTCGTCGTTGGCCGCGCTAATCGAGTTCGCGACGTTGCACAGACTGATCGACTGAGTTTTGCGGGCTATGAATAAAATGGGCCGGCTTGGTTCTTCAGCGGACACGCGTAGTCGTGCGCCGCGTATCTCACAGAATGCGGGACTCACGTCGATCCGCTTTGCGGCGGTGTTGGGCGGTCTTTGTGCGTTTGCGCTGCTGTGTATGTTCTCGCTACGGGCCAACGCGACATTGGTAGCCGACGGCGCACCACGGGGACTACTCGCCAGCAATTCGCGTCCGGCTGTAGTGTTGGCTGCGCGAGATGCAGTGGCACAACTCGGGCAACCGGCCAACCGCACTCATTCGCGCAGCGAGACTGCAGCCAGCGCGCCTTTTGCGCTTGCTTCGACCGATAGTCGCTATGTCACGGGCCAACCGGCAACGGGCGCACGTGATACCGAGATCGATCGGCAAACGTGGCTATTGGCGCTCGCGGCCCCCGCGGTCGTAGCGCTTGCCGGTGCGTGCTTGTTTCGCGCGGCGCTGAGGCGCGCTGCTGAGAAATGGCGTCGCGCTGAAGATGAATGGGCGCGCCGGTGCGATGCAGCCGAAGCGCGGGAACAGGTGCACGTGTCGAGGCGTCCATCCAGGCAAGTGCCGCCGCAAAGCAGGAGCGGCTCTGGCTGCTCGGCGCGATGCGCCTCTATGCAGAAGCTCCTTTGACCGCCGTAACGGGTCTGCTTGAATCGCTCGGAACCGCAGCCATGCCTTCCGCTCAACGCGCGCAAGCGTTGGTGATCCGATCCGCGATGCGCACGTGGGCCCAAACGCTTCACGATCTGCTGGATATTTCGCCTCTGGAGTCCCGCGCCATTGTTCTCGACGAAAGCGTGACGAATCCGCGAGAAGTCATCGACGGTGTCATCGCGCTGTTGGCTCCGGCCGCTGCGCAGCGAGGCTTGCATCCGAGCGTGAGCGTTGACCAAACGGTGGCGACGCTGATACTTGCCGATAGCGCGCGGCTCGGTCAGATTTTCTTCCACCTGCTAAACCGTACGATCCAACTCAATACGCTGGGAGAAATTGCCGTCGTTGTGCAGGCGGACCTGTTGAATGCGGGCTCGCAGCGTATTTCTATCAAATTGATGGATACCGGAAGTGATGCTGTTCACGTTGCACAACAGCCACTTTTCGGGCCGAGCGGTGATCTAGCGTTCGCCGGAGAATGGTGCGCCAACCTCGATGCTTGCTTGTCGCTTTGCCAAATACTCGCGCAGCGTATGCAAGGCGAACTTTCAGTCGCGAGCGACTCAAAGTCCTCCACTCGTGTGAGCTTCAGTGCGCCGTTCAGCGTCGAGCAATGGGGGCCCTCCGCGGAATTGACGAGCAACGCTCAGGCATCCCTGTTCGCCATTGCCGCCCAGTCGCGGGACGTTGCCACGAGCACCTCATCTGAACCCTTCGAACGTCGCTATCTCGACGCGTTGTCGGAAGAGGGTATCAACCTCCACACATTTCTGAATGCCTGGCGTCGTTCGATGACGGACGATCTGGAGCGCCTGAGCGGCTTGCATCGCCAGCATGACATCGATGAGCTACGCACCTTGCTGCACAGATTGAGTGGGGCCGTGGGCCTCGTCGGTGCAGGCAGTCTGATGGACGCGCTACGGAGCGCTAGTGCGGCACCGGAGCACGAGACCGGTGCAATCGACTTGCTCATCGAACGCGGCAGGACCTTGGTCACGCAACTCGACACGGCGATCGACCCATACCGGAGCACCATACGATGAACCGACCTCTGGCCTTGATCGAAGGCGCGCTGGCGATTCCGAAACCGCGCCCATTCGACGGCTTGCCGCCGCCTTTCGGCTCGCGACGACGTACCGCGCGAGCCGCGGCACAAGACGCAACGCAACGCGCCCCCCAACCCATCGCTCAAACCGAAGCACAACAGGCGATGCAGGACGCAGTGCAACGCCGGCCGCAACAGGCACGACCCGGTCCGTTTCCTCCGGGCGCGAAGCTTTTGTTCTATAAAGTGCCGCAGCAACGGGTGGATTCCCACCGTTTTGACGTGGCGATGGCTGAAGCAAAGCGCTACCTTGAGGCAGGCAGGGCGCGTCCGCGCTCGTCCCGTTCGGACCACATACTCGGTGGGGCGATCTTCGTAGGTTGCGGCATTGCGCTGGCCTGGTTGCTGGCGACATGCGCGATGCGAGACGCCAACAGGGCGAGCGAACTGGCCTCGAGACCGCCCGTTGTGCCGGCGGTCATCAGTCCGCCCGTTGTCGATTCGCAAGAACCGATTAAGCTGGCTCAGTTGGGAGTTGAAGAGACGCAGACGATTTCGGGGAGTGTGCCTTCGGTAGCCAGCGCGGTGTCAAAGGCAGTTGCGCCAAGCCCCGTTGCAGCGCCGCCGTCCGCAAGCTCAGCAACGCGCTATGCGGCGGCAGATGTCGTGCCAGCACCTTCCATCGCAAGCTATGCTGGGTCAACGGGGGCGCCGGCCAGCGCCGCGATGCGCGACGACACTGCTCCGGTGACGACACCTCGAAGCAAGCGCGCGCAGTTGTCGCAGCACACTGTGCAGCAGCCGACCGCGCGAGCGTCCACTCGCGAAGCCACGATGACCCGCCTAGCAAAGACGGAACGCAAAGTCGCGGTCGCACGTATGACCGAAGGGCATGTCAACGAGCGGCTCGCGCTGAGCCGTGCCGTTCGCCCAGCCGCGGGGCCTGCCGTGTCGAAACAGCCAGAATGGACCACGCGTCCGTCGGCCGAAAACGACACAGTCGACCGCGCAGCGTTGCTCAACTGGGCCAAGCAGTCACGCGCGCATGTCACCACGCGCGCCACCGTACCGGTCTCGGGTGGCGTCGACTGGAACACCCACATGACCCAGCGCCGTATCACCGACGATCCCGCCGCCTTCCACACGGACCGTAGCGGCAAATAAAAAAAGCCCGGCCAAAGCCGGGCTCTCAAATCGGCTGCGTCCTTCCACAAGGACGCAGCACCTGCAAAACAGCTTGCAGTTATTGCATGCGTTACCTGATACCTTAAGCAGCCAGCAGCGAACGCAACACGAACGGCAGAATCCCGCCGTGCTTGTAGTAGTCCACTTCGATCGGCGTATCGATACGCAGCAGCACGGCGACGCGCTTCTCCTTGCCGTCCTTACCGCGAATCACCAGCGTCACTTCTTGCTGCGGCTTGAAGTCAGCGCCCAGGCCTTCGATGTCGTACGTTTCTTCGCCGGTAATACCGAGCGATTGCACGCTATCCGAGCCCTTGAACTGCAGCGGCAGAACGCCCATGCCGACCAGATTCGAACGGTGAATCCGCTCGAAGCTGCGAGCAACCACAGCCTTCACGCCCAGCAGTTGCGTACCCTTCGCAGCCCAGTCACGCGACGAGCCCGTACCGTACTCTTCACCCGCAAACACAACCGTCGGCGTGCCCGCGTCGATGTACTTCATCGCTGCGTCATAGATCGACTCTTGCTCACCGCTCGGCTGGTGAATCGTCAGGCCGCCTTCAACACGCGTACCGTCTGCCTTCACCGGGATCATCAGGTTCTTGATCCGGACGTTCGCGAACGTGCCGCGCATCATCACGTCGTGGTTGCCGCGGCGCGAGCCGTAGCTGTTGAAGTCGGCCTTCTGCACGCCGTTTGCCTTCAACCACTTGCCTGCCGGCGAGTCTTCCTTGATCGAGCCTGCCGGGCTGATGTGGTCGGTCGTGACCGAGTCACCGAAGATGCCCAGTGCGCGTGCGCCCTTGACCGGAGCGATGCTGTCGGCCGGTGTCATCGAGAAGTCCTTGCCGAAGAACGGCGGCTCAGCGATGTACGTCGACTTCGGCCAGTCGTAGACCTGGCCTTCTTCGCCTTCGATCTTGCTCCACAGGTCGCCCTTCTTGGTCAGCGACGCGTAGTTCTTGCGGAACGCATCTGCGTCCAGCGCGAACTTGAGCAGCTCGTTGACTTCTTCGCTGGTCGGCCAAATGTCGCCCAGATAGATGTCCTTGCCGCCCTTGCCCTTGCCGACCGGTTCGGTCATCAGGTCGCGCGTGATGTTGCCGGCGATCGCGTAAGCCACAACTAGCGGCGGCGAGGCCAGGAAGTTCGCGCGGATGTTCGGGTGAATACGCGCTTCGAAGTTACGGTTGCCCGACAGCACCGCTGCCGCGACGATGTCGTTCTTCGTGATCGCTTCGTTCAGTTCCGGCGTCAGGTCGCCCGCGTTACCGATACAGGTCGTGCAACCGTAAGCGGCCAGCGTGAAACCGAGCTTGTCGAGGTACTTCATCAAGTCGGTCTTCGTCAGGTATTCCGTGACGATGCGCGATCCCGGAGCCAGCGACGTCTTGATGTGCGGGGCGACCGTCAGACCAGCTTCGACAGCCTTCTTCGCCAGCAGACCAGCAGCCAGCAGCACGCTCGGGTTCGACGTGTTCGTGCACGACGTGATCGCGGCGATCAGGATGTCGCCGTTCTTCACGTCGACGCCGTTGCTCGTCGTGTATTGCGCGTCGAGGTCTTCCGACTTCTTCGCAAAGCCGTTTTCTGCCACCGGCTTCGAGAACAGGTCGCTGAAGGTCGACTTCACGTGACCGATTTCGATACGGTCTTGCGGGCGCTTCGGACCTGCCAGCGACGGCGTTACCGTGCCGAGGTCGAGCGTGACGACCTTGGTGTAGTCGATCTGGCCAGCCTTCGGAATACCGAACAGACCCTGCGCCTTGAAGTAGTTTTCGAAGGCGGAGATTTCTGCGTCGGTGCGGCCCGTGCCCTTGAAGTAGTCGATGGTTTTTTCGTCGACCGGGAAGAAGCCCATGGTTGCGCCGTATTCCGGCGCCATGTTGCCGATCGTCGCGCGATCCGGCAGCGACAGCGATTTCGTGCCTTCGCCGAAGAACTCGACGAACTTGCCGACAACCTTTTCCTTGCGCAGCAGTTCGGTCACGGTCAGGACCAGGTCGGTCGCCGTCAGACCTTCGCGCAGCTTGCCCTTCAGTTCGACGCCTACCACGTCCGGCGTCAGGAAGTACACCGGCTGGCCGAGCATGCCGGCTTCAGCTTCGATACCGCCCACGCCCCAGCCCACCACGCCGATACCGTTGATCATGGTGGTGTGGCTGTCGGTGCCGACCAGCGAATCCGGGTAGTACACGGTGTCCGCGCCTTCGGCCTTCTTGTGCACGCCGCGTGCGAGGTATTCCAGGTTCACCTGGTGAACGATACCGACGCCCGGCGGCACGACCTTGAACGTGTCGAATGCCTGCATGCCCCACTTCATGAACTGGTAGCGCTCGTTGTTGCGCTGGAATTCCAGTTTCATGTTCAGATCGAGCGCGTTCTTTTCGCGGAAGTGATCGATCTGCACCGAGTGATCGACCACCAGATCAACCGGGACCAGCGGTTCGATCGACTTCGGATCCTTGCCCATGTGTTTCGCGACACCGCGCATTGCAGCGATGTCGGCGAGCAGCGGCACGCCGGTAAAGTCTTGCAGCACGACGCGCGACACGACGAACGGGATTTCGTCGACGCGCGCAGCGGTCGGCTTCCAGTTCGCGAGTTGCTCGATGTGTTCTTCGGCGATCTTCTTGCCGTCGTAGTTACGCAGCACCGATTCCAGCACGATACGGATCGAAACCGGCAGGCGGTCGATCTTGATGTTCAGTGCCTTGCCGAGTTGCGGCAGGGAGTAGAACTTGCCTTTGCCGGAACCGCTGTCGAATTCCTTGAGCGTTTTGTGGAGGTTGTGGGCCATGGTGTTTTCCTTGGTTTGATCGCGGAACTACAGTACTTAACTAGATGACGTACAAATCGACGTATTCATTGACCGGCATGGCTTCGAGCCTTGCCTGATCCAGCGACACATCGAGAATCGCCAGTTGTTGCTTGACCGGAAAGCGGCGCGCGAGGTTGGTCTTGAACTTCTCGACCAGCAACGGAATCCCGTCTTCGCGACGACGCTTGTGACCGATCGGGTATTCGACTACAACTTCGTCGAACGTCGACCCGTCGTTGAATTCGACCGTCAGTGCATTGGCGATCGAACGCTTCTCCGGATCGTGGTAATCCTTCGTGAACTGCGCGTCTTCGACACACTCCATCTTGGCGCGCAGCACATCGATACGCGCGTCCTGCGCGATCGAATCTTCATAATCCGCGGCCGTCAGGCGGCCATGGATCAACGGCACGGCGATCATGTATTGAATGCAGTGATCGCGGTCGGCCGGATTATTCAGGGGACCTTTCTTATCGATGATGCGGATCGCGGCTTCGTGGGTGCGGATCGTGATCTTCTTGATGTCTTCCACGCGCTTGCCTGCTGCATTGAGTTGCGCATGAAGCGTCATCGCCGCTTCCACCGCCGTCTGCGCGTGGAATTCAGCCGGGAATGAGATCTTGAACAGCACGTTTTCCATCACGTACGAGCCGTACGGGCGCTGGAACTTGAACGCATTGCCCTTGAACAGGACATCGTAAAAGCCCCACGTCTTCGCGGTCAGCACCGACGGATAGCCCATCTCGCCGGTTTTCGCGATCAGCGCGAGACGTACGGCGCGCGAAGTCGCATCGCCCGCGGCCCACGACTTGCGCGAGCCGGTATTCGGCGCGTGACGGTAGGTGCGCAGCGCATGTCCATCGACAAACGCCAGCGATACGGCGTTGATCAACTCATCGCGCGTCAAACCGATCATCTGGCCGACCACAGCGGTCGACGCCAGCTTTACCAGCAACACATGATCGAGCCCGACCTTGTTGAACGAGTTTTCGAGCGCGATACAGCCTTGAATTTCGTGCGCCTTGATCATGCCGATCAACACGTCTTTCATCGTCAGCGGCTTCTTGCCCGCTGCGATGGCACTGCGCGAAAGCCAGTCGGCCGTCGCCAGAATTCCGCCGAGGTTATCCGACGGATGGCCCCATTCGGCGGCCAGCCATGTGTCGTTGAAGTCCAGCCAGCGGATCATTGCGCCGATGTTGAAGGCGGCCTGAACCGGGTCTAGCTGGAACGATGTGCCCGGCACCTTCGCGCCGTTGGGGACGATCGTGCCCGGCACGATCGGTCCCATCAGCTTGGTGCAGGCCGGGTAGGTGAGCGCCTCGAGTCCGCAACCGAGCGTATCGATCAGGCAGTTACGCGCGGTGTCCAGCGCGAGCGTGCTGTCGATCGGGAAATCCAGTACGTAATCGACGATATCGACCAGGACTGGGTCCGGGTCGGGTCGCACGTTGGAAATCGGAGCGGACATCGGGGAGCTTTCCTGATGTAACGGATTAGTTGGTCTTGTTGATCGCGTTCGATTGCGTCGGGGCCGGTGCGCCTTGCACCATGGCTGCCGTCTTGCACTCGTCGGCCAGACGCGAGCTGTCCTTATCCGAGAACAACATCGCCTTCGTCGGGATCACGACCAGGTCCATACCCGTTGCTGCGTCGTGGAAGCGGTCTGCGCCCGTGGTGGTCGCTTCGCGCGGGAGATTGTAGTTTTTGTTCGCCCAGTGAACCGTGACGATCTGGTCACGCTTCATGTCGCCCTTCAGGTCGAATGCCAGACCTTCGTTGCACGACCACTTTTCCGCGCCTTCCGGTACCGGATCAACCTTCGCTTCCTTGGCCGGATTGGCCTTGCGCTTGATCAGGCGTTTCGGTTGCGGCTTCTTCGGCACAGCCTTGGCAGCCGGCGTGGTGGTGGTTTGTGCAGCGGCGTCCGTCGCAACGGTCAGCATCGTCGTGGACAAAGCGCCGATTACGGCGGCAATCAACAGCTTATTCATGGAGGAGAACCTTTCTATCTAATTTCAGTTGAACAGTACGCGGGCTACCGGTCCTGGCGACCGCGAGGGTTGAACTGCACGCGCTATGAAAGCGCACAGCGACCGCTATTTTCTCCTATTTAGCGGCACGTACTTCAAATTCTCGGGACCGGTGTAATTTGCGCTTGGACGAATGATCTTGTTATCGATCCGCTGCTCGATGATGTGCGCGCTCCAGCCTGCCGTGCGGGAGATCACGAACAGCGGGGTGAACATCGCCGTCGGCACGCCCATCATGTGATACGAAACGGCGCTGAACCAGTCGAGATTTGGAAACATCTTTTTCACTTCTGCCATCACTGTTTCAAGTCGCTCGGCGATATTGAACAGCTTCAGGTTGCCCGCTTCCTTCGACAGCTTCTTCGCGATTTCCTTGATGACCTTGTTGCGCGGGTCGGAGATCGTGTACACCGGGTGACCGAAACCGATCACCACTTCCTTGTTTTCGACACGACGGCGGATATCGGCTTCGGCCTCATCAGGCGTCTGATAGCGCGACTGGATCTCGAACGCGGCTTCGTTCGCGCCACCGTGTTTCGGGCCGCGCAATGCACCGATTGCACCGGTAATCGCCGAGTAGATATCCGAACCCGTGCCTGCGATCACGCGGCCGGTGAACGTCGACGCGTTGAATTCATGCTCGGCGTACAGGTTCAGCGACACATGCATCGCGTCGACCCATGCCTTCGACGGTTCCACACCGTGCAGCAGGTGCAGGAAGTGGCCACCGATCGAATCGTCATCGGTTTCGACTTCGATGCGCTTGCCGTTGTGCGAGTAGTGGTACCAGTACAGCAGCATCGAACCGAGCGATGCCATCAGCTTGTCGGCGATGTCGCGTGCGCCCGGCAGGTTGTGGTCGTCCTTCTCGGGCAGCACCGTGCCGAGCACCGACACGCCGGTGCGCATCACATCCATCGGGTGAGCAGCGGCCGGAATCCATTCCAGCGCGGCTTTGACGTTCGCGGGCAATCCGCGCAGCGCCTTGAGCTTCGTCTTGTAGGCGGTCAGCTCGGACTGCGTCGGCAGCTTTTCGTGGACCAGCAGATATGCGATCTCTTCGAATTCGCATGCACCGGCGATGTCGAGAATGTCGTAGCCGCGGTAATGCAGATCGTTGCCGGTCTTGCCGACCGTGCAGAGTGCAGTGTTGCCAGCCGTCACGCCAGACAGGGCGACGGATTTCTTCGGTTGGAAGCCGCTTTTAGGTTCGTTCTCGCCTTGTGCACCGGCGGTTTGCGTCGTCTCGCTCATCTCCCGCAATCTCCTTTGTGCCTGCTCATTGTTTCCGCTTGAACCACGCATTCGACGTCTGTTTCCTGCTGCGCGAGACGTTGCTCTGATTCGCTTGTACGGCGCCATGCGAGGGCGCCTCCCAGCGCTGCCACGCCGGCTGGTGCATTGGCCATCGTGCTCATCATGCGGCTTGCCCGTTAGCGCCCACTATCGTGAAGAGCGGCGCAGCGTCTTGCGGGACGGCGCGGCCGGTGGATTGCGCGCGACGTAGCACTGACCAGTAGTAGCGATAGCTCGCCCGGTCGTGCAGCGTGTCGTGATAGCGCGTCGGTCCCCATTGCGCCGACTGTGCAGCCAGCAGAATTTCGGTAGCAGTGACGATTTCTTCGTCGCGCGGAGCAAATGCAGCGACGATCGCTTCGATCTGCGCCGGATGGATGCTCCACATGCGCGTGTAGCCGAACTCGTTGCGGGCGCGGGCGGCGTCGTTTGCAACCACGCTCATGTCGCGCACTTCGGTGCTGACGTTATGCGACGGCACCTTGCCATAGGCATGGCAGGCGGCCGAAATCTCGAGCTTTGCCCGTCGCACCAGCGGATGATCGAACTGACCGGGCGAGCGCATGGCGGTATCGGGAATCGCGCCGTCGTGCGCGGAAACGAAGTCCATCAGGCCGAAGCTCAACGCCTCGACGCCGGGGAGCGAAGCCAGATCGAACACGCGCGTCAACGCGCCATGCGTTTCGACCAGCAGTTGCACCGGCACCGGCTGCGCAATGCCAAGCTCAAGCCGCGTCGCCTCGATGAACGCGACCATTTCGGCGGCATCGGGGACGTTGCGGATCTTCGGGAGGGTGATGTAGGCGGGCGCTCGCTTTGCGGCCCGCAGAATGAGACGGACGTCGTCACGCCAGTGCGCGTGATCGAAGTCGTGGATCCGCACACCGACGCGGTCAAAGTGGTCATGCTCGCTGCCCAGCAGCGATGCGACCAGCTCCGCGTGTTCGGCCTCCCGGCCGACCTGCGCGCCGTCTTCACAATCGAGCGTGATGTCGAACACCGGGCCGAGCTGCTGCTGCAATGCCAGTGATTTCAGCATCAGCTTCTCGCTGCCGGCGTAGTGATCGCAGGCAGGCAGCACAGCGGGCGGCACTTCGCCGTCAAACAGCACTTCGGCGGGTGTGAGGGCGCGCATCTTCGGCGTCAGGATTCTGGGTGGTCGGGTGGGTAAATCGGATTCGGACGCGCTCTGCTCGGCGATCAGCCCGCCATGACGCAAAGCGCGTTCGAATCAGAGGCGAATACTGGCACGACAAATTGCGAAGTGAACCGCAATTTCGTGGGACGTACCTGCATTCGCACGTAAAAAACCGGAACCCGCTGCGATGAAGCCACGGAGTTCCGGTTCGTCTGCATCTAGCGCTTAGCCGAGCAGGTGTTGAACGCCTTCGCGCTCTTCGAGCAGCTCGTTCAGCGTGCCGTCCATCTTTTCGCGCGAGAACGCGTCGATTGCCAGACCTTCAACGCGCTTGTACTCGCCGTTTTCGCACGTAACCGGCACACCGTAGATGATGTCTTCCGGAATACCATACGAACCGTCCGACGGGATACCCATGGTGACCCACTTGCCGTTCGTGCCGAGCACCCAGTCACGCACGTGGTCGATTGCAGCGTTAGCTGCCGACGCTGCCGACGACAGGCCGCGCGCTTCGATGATTGCTGCACCGCGCTTGCCGACGGTCGGGATGAACGTGTTGCGGTTCCATTCTTCGTCGTTGATCAGCTTGGTCAGGTCTTGACCTTCTGCCGTTGCAACGCGGAAGTCCGGGTACATGGTCGGCGAGTGGTTGCCCCACACAGCCAGTTTTTCGATCGAAGCGACCGGCTTGCCCGACTTGGCGGCCAGTTGCGACAGCGCGCGGTTGTGGTCCAGGCGCAGCATGGCGGTGAAGTTCTTCTTCGGCAGATCCGGCGCCGACTTCATCGCGATGTAAGCGTTGGTATTGGCCGGGTTGCCGACCACCAGCACCTTCACGTCGCGGCTCGCGACTTCGTTCAGCGCCTTGCCCTGAACCGTGAAGATTTCGGCGTTTGCCGACAGCAGGTCTTTACGCTCCATGCCTTTCGAACGCGGACGTGCGCCAACCAGCAGGGCAACGTCTGCATCCTTGAATGCAACCTTCGGGTCGTCAGTGATCACGACACCCGACAGCAGCGGGAATGCGCAATCATCCAGTTCCATCACGACGCCTTTGACGGCGCCTTGCGCTTGCGGCAGGTCGAGCAGTTGCAGGACAACCGGCTGGTCCTTACCGAGCAGATCGCCATTGGCGATGCGGAACAGTAGGGAGTAAGCGATTTGACCTGCGGCGCCGGTGACGGCAACGCGCTTTGCGGGCTTAGCCATTGAGAAATCTCCAGGACGATGCGTTAGACGCTAGGGAAAACGCCATTCTATATGCGCGTTCAGCGAAGCGTTGTGAAACACGGCGGAATTCACTGTTCGCGTACGGCCTCGGAATGTGCCGAGGCTGTGCGGCGCGCTACGGCAAGACCGCCATGCCGGAAACCTGTACTGCCGGGCGGGGAGCGGGGCATCTTGGCGCCGGGTAGCCGCTGCACGATGCGGGCTCCTGCAAACAGCGCGTTTCGGCAAGCGTCTGACCAACGAATGGCGGCGAATCGAAACCTGGACTGCGTGGGAACAGCATGGCGCAGAGTGGCTGCCGGTGCGCTGCGGCGCTGTATTGCACAGTGCAAAACAGCCGCCGAAAAACCCGCAAACCCTTGCTCGACAAGGAGTGTAGGAGCCGTCAGACACAAAGTCAACATTATCTTATGTCTTATATAAGACATATCTGTTGCGGGGAAAGCCCTAGACGCGGCCCGGCCCTTTATGATGAAATGCGCGGATGACTTCGAACCAGGCGAACACCGCGAATCCGAACGGCCAAGGGGCCACGGGCGAGGGTGTATCCGCTGCCACGCCCGCTACGTCGCCCACTTTCAGCCCCTTGTATCAGCAGATCAAGGGCTTGATTACGCAGAGCCTCGAAACCGGCGAATGGAAACCTGGCGAGATCATTCCTAGTGAAGTCGAATTGGCGGCCAGATTCAAGGTCAGTCAGGGAACAGTGCGCAAAGCGATTGACGAGCTTGCCGCCGATAACCTGCTGGTGCGCCGCCAGGGCAAGGGTACTTTTGTTGCAACGCACAATGAAGACCGCGCCCAGTTTCGCTTCCTCAGATTACTGGCCGATGACGGCGCGGAGCATCCGCACGTCAGCCGCCTGCTTGAATGCCGGCGTTTGCGCGCTTCGGCGGACATCGCCCGGCAACTCGATCTGAAACCCGCCGATCCGGTGGTGTTGATCAAGCGCTTGCTGCAGTTCGACGGTGAAGTCACCGTACTCGACGAAATCTGGTTGCCCGGCGCGGTGTTTCGCGGGCTCACGCTCGAGCGGTTGTCGGAGTATAAAGGTCCCCTCTACGCAATGTTCGAGACGGAATTCGGCACACGCATGATCCGCGCAACGGAGAAGATCCGCGCGGTCGCAGCCGAGCCTTCAGTCGCTGACCTGCTGCATGTGCCGGCGGGTTTTCCGCTGCTGTCGGTCGAACGCGTCTCCTATACATATGGAGACCGGCCGGTTGAGGTGCGCCGTGGTTGGTATGTCACAACCGGGTATTACTATCAGAACGATCTGAGCTGAATCGGGATGAAAAAGGGCGCCGCGTCCCACGCGCGCGCCTGTTTGAAGGCGCCTTTATCGCGCACGCTGTAACGGACCTGTGGTGGTTTTCGCTGCAGCGCGATATAAAAAGGCGCTAAAATTGCGGATTAGTGTGACTACATAGTAGGGGTCTAGCATGGCTGAAGCCGTAAAAAAACCGAGGCCGGAATTCCGGAACATCGGTATCGGGCAGATTTTGACGGCATACCGTCTCCCGCTAGCGGGGCGTGTGTCGATCTTGCATCGCTTAAGCGGTGGGCTGCTTTTTGTTTTTCTTCCGTTCCTGCTGTACCTCTTCGATCAGAGCCTGACTTCCGAACTCAGCTTCGAAGTCTTCAAGGGCTTCCTCTCCAACATCATCGTCAAGCTCATCACGCTCGTTCTCGCGTGGGCCTTCCTGTTCCACTTCTGCGCCGGTGTCCGTCACCTGTTCATGGACACGAGCCACGGTCTCACGACTAAAGAGAAGGGCAAGCAAACCTCCATCGTGGTGCTGGTCGTTTCGTCGCTTCTGACGATTGCTTTCGCGCTCAAACTCTTCGGAGCATTCTAAAAAAATGGCAGCTAATAACCGAATCGGTCCGAAGCGTCTCGTCGTCGGCGCACATTACGGCCTGCGCGACTGGCTCGCCCAGCGCATTACCGCCTGCATCATGGCGGTCTACACGGTGATCCTGCTCGCGTGGTTCTTCGGCGCGCGCGATTTCTCGTATGACGGTTGGGCCTCGATCTTTGCAACGCAATGGATGAAGCTCGCCACGTTTGTCACGCTGCTGTCGCTGTTCTATCACGCGTGGGTTGGTATCCGCGACATCTGGATGGACTATGTGAAGCCCGTTGGCATGCGCCTGTTTCTTCAAGCGCTGACGATCGTCTGGCTGCTCGCATGTGCGGGCTACGCTGCGCAGATTCTCTGGAGAGTGTAAAAGAATGGCTGCAATCAAGAATTCTCTGCCGCGTCGCAAGTTTGACGTGGTTATCGTCGGCGCGGGCGGCTCGGGGATGCGCGCTTCGCTGCAACTCGCGCGCGCCGGTCTGTCGGTTTGCGTGCTGTCCAAGGTGTTCCCGACGCGTTCGCACACGGTCGCTGCCCAAGGCGGCATCGGCGCCTCGCTCGGCAACATGAGCGAAGACAATTGGCACTATCACTTCTACGACACGATCAAGGGTTCCGACTGGCTCGGCGACCAGGACGCGATCGAGTTCATGTGCCGTGAAGCACCGAACGCCGTGTACGAGCTCGAACACTTCGGCATGCCGTTTGACCGCAACGCTGACGGCACGATTTACCAACGCCCGTTCGGCGGCCACACCGCCAACTACGGCGAAAAGCCGGTGCAACGCGCTTGCGCGGCCGCTGACCGTACGGGTCACGCGCTGCTGCACACGCTGTACCAGCAAAACGTGGCTGCCAAGACGCAGTTCTTCGTCGAATGGATGGCGCTGGATCTGATCCGCGACGCCGACGGCGACGTGCTTGGCGTGACCGCGCTGGAAATGGAAACCGGCGACGTTTATATCCTCGAAGGCAAGACCACGCTGTTCGCTACGGGCGGCGCGGGCCGGATCTTCGCAGCATCCACGAACGCGTTCATCAACACCGGTGACGGCCTGGGCATGGCTGCGCGTTCGGGTATCGCACTGCAAGACATGGAGTTCTGGCAATTCCACCCCACCGGCGTGGCCGGCGCGGGCGTGCTGATTACCGAAGGCGTGCGTGGCGAAGGCGGCATTCTGCGTAACTCGAACGGCGAGCGTTTCATGGAACGCTACGCGCCGACGCTGAAGGACCTGGCGCCGCGCGACTTCGTTTCGCGTTCGATGGACCAGGAAATCAAGGAAGGCCGCGGCGTGGGTCCGAACAAGGACCACGTGCTGCTCGACCTGTCGCACATCGGCGCTGAGACGATCATGAAGCGTCTGCCGTCGATCCGCGAAATCGCCATGAAGTTCGCGAACGTCGACTGTATTAAAGAGCCGATTCCGGTTGTGCCGACCATCCACTATCAAATGGGTGGTATCCCGACGAACATCAACGGCCAGGTCGTTGGCACGTCGCGGGATCACAAGGAAGTCGTCAACGGTTTCTACGCAGTGGGCGAATGCTCGTGCGTGTCGGTGCACGGCGCAAACCGTCTCGGTACGAACTCGCTGCTCGACCTGGTGGTGTTCGGCCGCGCGGCCGGCAATCACATCGTCAAGCACGTGAAGGACATCAAGGAGCACAAGCCGCTGCCGGCCGACGCAGGCGATTTCTCGCTGGCGCGTCTGAACAAGCTGGACAAATCCACGTCGGGCGAATACTCGCAGACCGTTGCGGCCGACATCCGTTCCACGATGCAGGCGCACGCCGGCGTGTTCCGCACGTCGAAGCTGCTGGCCGAAGGTGTCGAGCGGATTCGCGAAGTGGCTGACCGTGTCGACAACATCTACCTGAAAGACAAGTCGAAGGTGTTCAACACGGCACGTATCGAAGCACTGGAAGTGGAGAACCTGATCGAAGTGGCCCGCGCCACGATGGTTTCCGCCGAAGCGCGCAAGGAAAGCCGCGGCGCGCACGCGCAAGACGACTTCGAACATCGCGACGACGAAAACTGGCTGCGCCATACGCTGTGGTTCAGCGAAGGCGATCGCCTCGACTACAAGCCGGTTCAGATGCAACCGCTGACGGTCGAATCGGTACCGCCGAAAGCGCGTACCTTCTAAGGCACAAGTCAAAGGAATTCAGAAATGGCCAAGCGTACATTTGAAATTTACCGCTACGATCCGGACAAGGACGCAGCGCCGCGCATGCAAACGTACGAGATCGAAATCGACTCGCACGAACGCATGCTGCTCGATGCACTGCTCAAGCTGAAAGCGATGGACGAAACCTTGTCGTTCCGCCGTTCGTGCCGCGAAGGCGTGTGCGGTTCGGACGCGATGAACATCAACGGCAAGAATGGTCTGGCCTGCTTGCAGAACATGAACGACCTGCCGCAGAAGATCGTGCTGCGTCCGCTGCCGGGCCTGCCCGTCGTGCGCGACCTGATCTGCGACTTCACGCAGTTCTTCAACCAGTATCACTCGATCAAGCCGTACCTGATCAACGATACGCCGCCGCCGGAAAAGGAACGTCTGCAGTCGCCGGAAGAACGCGACGAGCTCGACGGCCTGTACGAATGTATTCTGTGCGCTAGCTGCTCCACGTCGTGCCCGAGCTTCTGGTGGAATCCGGACAAGTTCGTCGGCCCGGCTGGTCTGTTGCAAGCCTATCGTTTCATCGCGGATAGCCGCGACGAAGCGACGGGTGAACGCCTCGACAATCTGGAAGATCCGTACCGTCTGTTCCGTTGCCATACGATCATGAATTGCGTCGACGTCTGCCCGAAGGGCCTGAACCCGACCAAGGCGATTGGCAAGATCAAGGAATTGATGGTTCGCCGCGCAGTTTGATATGAACAGCCCCCACGCTCCCTATCGTTCGCTGCCCCCCGAGGGGGCGGTCAGTACGCTTGGGGCGGCCCGGCGCGTACTGACATGAACGAAACATCGCATCAGTCCGACCCTCTCCGCCGCGCGCGCCTTCGCTGGCGCGCGCGGCGGGGCCTGCTGGAAAACGATCTGATCTTTGAACGTTTTTTCAGCCGATATGAGCATGACCTCAGCGATGCCGATGTAGGCGCTCTCACGCGCCTGCTCGAGCTGAGCGATAACGACCTGATGGACTTGCTGCTCGTTCGCAAGGAACCGGAAGGCGAACTTGCCGACCCGGATGTGATCCGGGTGCTGGAGCTGTTGCGGAATGCTTGAGCGCCGCTAACGTCTTGAGCGCCGCTTGTCCGTTGTTCCAAGGCGTGCAAATTATCGAAACCCTGTTTCCATACTTCGATTGAGGATGTGCTATGACCCCGTCAGATGTTAAAGCCACGCTATCGTTCAGCGACAATTCGCCGAGCGTTGAAATGCCGATTTACAAGGGCACTCTCGGCCCGGACGTGATCGACATCCGCAAACTGTACGGCCAGACCGGCAAGTTCACGTACGACCCGGGCTTTATGTCGACGGCGGCGTGTAATTCGGCGATCACGTACATCGACGGTGACAAGGGCGAGCTGCTGTATCGCGGCTACCCGATCGACAACCTCGCGCAAAACGCCGACTTCCTCGAAACCTGCTATCTGCTGCTGAAGGGCGAACTGCCGAACGCGCAGCAGAAAGACGAGTTCGTGAACACCGTCACGAAGCACACGATGGTGCATGAGCAAATGCACTTCTTCTTCCGTGGCTTCCGTCGCGACGCGCACCCGATGGCGATTCTGGTCGCTGCAGTCGGCGCGCTGTCGGCGTTCTATCACGACTCGCTCGACATCAACAATCCGCGTCACCGTGAAGTGTCGGCCATTCGCATGATCGCGAAGCTGCCTACGCTCGTCGCGATGGCGTACAAGTACAGCATCGGCCAGCCGTTTGCGTACCCGAAGAACGACCTGTCGTACAGCGCGAACTTCATGCACATGATGTTCTCGAACCCGTGCGAAGAGTACAAGGTCAACGACGTGCTGGTGCGCGCGCTGGACCGTATCCTGATCCTGCACGCAGACCACGAACAGAACGCGTCGACGTCGACGGTTCGTCTGGCGGGTTCGTCGGGCGCTAACCCGTTCGCGTGTATCGCGGCCGGTATCGCTTGCCTGTGGGGCCCGGCACACGGTGGTGCGAACGAAGCCGCACTGAACATGCTGGAAGAAATCGGCTCGGTCGACAATATTCCTGAGTTCATCAAGCAGGTGAAGGACAAGAACTCGGGCGTGAAGCTGATGGGCTTCGGTCACCGCGTCTACAAGAACTACGATCCGCGTGCGAAGCTGATGCGCGAAACCTGCCACGAAGTGCTGGAAGAGCTGGGCCTGCACGACGACCCGCTGTTCAAGCTGGCCATGGCGCTGGAAAAGATCGCTCTGGAAGACGAATACTTCGTGTCGCGCAAGCTGTACCCGAACGTCGACTTCTACTCGGGCATCGTGCAGCGCGCGCTGGGCATCCCGACCTCGATGTTCACGTGTATCTTCGCGATGGCACGTACGGTCGGCTGGATTGCGCAGTGGAACGAAATGATCGCTGATCCGGAACAGAAGATTGGCCGTCCGCGTCAGTTGTTCATCGGCGACACGCAACGTGAAGCGAAGCCGATTGCGCAACGCTGATCGGGTTTGAATCTGCGTGGTTCGTAGGGTTGTGACTGCTGCGAGCCAGTGCGGAATCAGCTGATAAAAAACGCCCCAACGGGTTTATCGTTGGGGCGTTTTGTTTGCGGCGATAGATCTCGAGCGTCAGGCGTTGAGGACGAAGCCGTCAAGCCGCGGACTAAGTGTTGTCCGGTGTATGTCCGGGCTCCTCCCTCAACTCATTCTCTTCGTCCAGAACGGCTTTCGCTTCAGCTTCGATGGCGTCGAAAATCGCTTCAGGCACGAGGTTGGCGAACTGCTTCCGGCGATTTTTAGACACTTTCCCAGCGTTATCGAGACACATCATGACGAGCGTCGAAAGCGTACTGCCGCGCACGTCATATCGCTGATTTACCGCGCGCAGCACTTTGTCATACCGTTGCAGAAAGAGCGTCTCCTGACGAAGCTCAACTTCCAGTGCGAGGTCGGCCATTCTGGCGACGAACTCGACCGCCGGAGTCGCGTCCCAGAACTGATAAATCGACACGTCACCTTGAAATTTGAAGTCGTATTTCATTTCGTCCAACCAGCGGACTTGCCAACGTTCGCGGATTGGTTTTGAAAAATCCCGCAAGGCTTCCAGGTAAGCCTGCTCCTCTCGTTTCATGGCAATCGATACCGGCAGAAGCAGGCCGTTTTCGAGTTTGCCCGATGAGCAGAGCGCGTGATGAATCAGGAAGCGTGAGAGCCGGCCGTTACCATCCATGAACGGGTGCAGGAACACGAAGCCGAACGAGATGATGCTTGCCGCAATGAGCGGGTCTACTTGGGTGGGCGCGGAGTTGGCAAATGCTAGCCAATCTGCCATCAGATCAGTCAGCATGTCCGGCGGTGGCGGCACGTATGTCACGCCCGCCGCTCCCCGCAGGCCGCTTTGCAGATGGTTTTGTTCCGCGCGATAAGACGCGGCTTGATCCAGTGGATTTGTTACGCAGATGTTCTGCAATTCGACGAGATATTCTTCGCTGAGTGGATGACGCTCATGTGCTTGCCGCAGAAGCTTGACGAAGCGCTGAGCCTTGTCTTCGGAGGGCGCTTCCTTCTCGATAGCGAACGAATCTTGTGTTTCGTGGAGATAAGCCCAACTGAGCGCCCGGTCTTGCATCTCTGCCGGCAGCGACGCCATGAACTCGCGCGCCCGTGTGAGAACGTCTGACTCGAGGAGTTGAGTAATCGTTGGCGTGCGTGCGACCGTTGCGCAATAACGCATTGAACCAAGGCCGTTGAAGTCGACTCTCCAACGTGCATTACGCACAGAGGGACCTGTGTAGTACTGGGTGGGATCAAACAAGGGGATGACAGCGCCACCGGCAACCGGTGCGCCTTCGAGTTCTTTACCGGTGAATGTCTCCCAGAGAAATGCGGCTTTCCGTATATAGCCACCGCTAGGCGAGCGGCGCAGTTCCGCCAGGAGATCCTCGGCACTGATGTTCGGCAATGTTTGGGCGAGAACCGCCAAATTGGTGCCTTCGTGCTTCAAAGCAAAGAGCACGTGGTCAAGATAGGCTCCGTCTGCCGGCGCCATGTTTTTGGGAACGGACAGACAGTCGTTGATGTTGGTCAGCCGCGTGACCGGTTTCACGAGGGCTGGCCGCTTGAGCTCCAGCGCGCTCAGGTTCAATTGCTGGCGCAAGTACTCGTAACCGACGGCTGACATGAGTGTCCCGAAAAATTATCCCAAACGTGCAGTTTACAAATATTTTTTTATATCGGCACAGTTTTTTTTACAAAACGCCGTATGACTGAAGGTTTTTTTACGCTGAAGCGCTGCCATCGCATGGCCAAAAATTTGTCGTTCAGGCGCAGTTCAGCGTTTTTTTTGTATCCCAACAAGTTTTTTGTTCGAAATCCGTCTTTCTCGCAAATTTTTTTACCAGCCCGCGGTTGCACTCGGGGAAAGCCAAACATATCGCGAATACAAAGGCTTGGCGAAGTTGAACCACTTGTTCGCGGGTGTCAACCGCCGGAAACTCCCGGGCAACGAGCCGCGTTTCAAGCTTCGTATTGCCCCATGCAATCCCTTGCCGGGTAACACCCATACAGGTATCGCCACTACCACCCAACTCCCTGTTTTTTATCGGTTTTTTGCATGATTCATGGGCCCAAAGCCGGGTTCTGCGTGGCATAATCGACCGACACAGTCAGCCCGCAGTCATTACTACTCCGCATACCATGGCACAGACTCTCTACGACAAATTGTGGAACACACACGTGGTCCACACGGAAGAAGACGGTACGACGATTCTCTATATCGACCGTCACCTGCTGCACGAAGTCACCAGCCCTCAGGCGTTCGAAGGCCTGAAGCTGGCTGAGCGTCCGGTGTGGCGCATCAGCGCGAATCTGGCGGTGTCGGACCACAACGTCCCCACCACGGATCGCAGCCACGGCATTGCCGATCCGGTCTCCAAGCTGCAAGTCGATACGCTCGACACGAACTGCGACGCCTATGGCATCACGCAGTTCAAGATGAACGACCTGCGTCAGGGCATCGTGCACATCATCGGGCCGGAGCAGGGCGCAACGCTGCCCGGCATGACCATTGTCTGCGGCGACTCGCACACGTCCACGCACGGCGCGTTCGGCGCGCTGGCGCACGGTATCGGCACGTCGGAAGTCGAACACGTGCTGGCCACGCAAACGCTCTTGCAGAAGAAAAGCAAGAACATGCTGGTGAAGGTCGAAGGCCCGTTGCCGCGCGGCTGTACCGCGAAAGACATCGTGCTCGCGATCATCGGCAAGATCGGCACGGCAGGCGGCACGGGCTACGCAATCGAATTCGGCGGTTCGACGATTCGCGCGCTGTCCATGGAAGGTCGCATGACGGTCTGCAACATGGCGATCGAAGCAGGTGCGCGCGCCGGCATGGTCGCTGTGGACGACACCACCATCGAATATCTGAAGGGCCGTCCCTTCTCGCCGGCAGGCGTCGAATGGGATCACGCGGTCGAGTACTGGAAGCAGTTCAAGTCAGACGAAGGCGCGCAATTCGACCGTGTAGTCGAGCTGAACGCCGCTGAAATCGTGCCGCAAGTCACGTGGGGCACTTCGCCGGAGATGGTCACTGCCGTGGACGGCCGCGTGCCGGATCCTGAGCGTGAAAAGGACCCGGTCAAGCGTGACGCAATGGAGCGCGCGTTGAAATACATGGCGCTCGAACCGAATGCGCCGATCGAATCCATCAAGCCGGATAAAATCTTCATTGGGTCGTGCACCAACGCGCGCATTGAAGACATTCGCGCTGCGGCATACGTCGTGAAGAAGCTCGGCCGCCGCGTCGCACCGAACATTCGTCTGGCCATGGTCGTGCCGGGTTCGGGTCTGGTGAAGGCGCAAGCGGAACGCGAAGGCCTCGACAAGGTCTTTACGGATGCCGGTTTCGAATGGCGTGAGCCCGGTTGCTCGATGTGTCTCGCAATGAACGCCGACCGGTTGGATCCGGGCGAGCGTTGCGCGTCCACGTCGAATCGTAATTTCGAAGGTCGTCAGGGCGCCGGTGGCCGTACCCACCTCGTGAGCCCCGCGATGGCTGCCGCAGCGGCTATCGAAGGGCATTTCGTCGATATTCGCAAGCTTGGATAAACACGCATGATGAAGAACATGAATCGCACCACTCTATTGCGCCGCTTCGCACTCGGTACCTTGGCCGGGCTATTGTTCGGTCTGGCTGGCTGCAACACGGTGCACGGATTTGGCGAGGACATGTCGCACCTCGGCAATTCGATCAGCAATCACGCTGACAAATAAGCGGTTTTTGATTTTTGCCGGCGATGCGCGAGCGGCTTTCCGGCCGCCACGCGCATCGTTTGGTCTTGAAACAGGCGCAAGCGTCATGGATAAATTCATCGTACACACCGGCGTCGTGGCGCCGCTCGATCGTGAGAACGTCGACACGGACGCGATCATTCCGAAGCAATTCCTGAAGTCGATCAAGCGCACGGGTTTCGGTCCGAACGCGTTCGACGAATGGCGCTACCTCGACCACGGCGAGCCGGGTCAAGACAATTCGAAGCGTCCGCTGAATCCGGATTTCGTGCTGAATCAGCCGCGCTATCAGGGCGCATCGGTGCTGTTGGCGCGCAAGAACTTCGGTTGCGGCAGCTCGCGTGAGCATGCGCCGTGGGCGTTGGAGCAGTATGGTTTCCGCGCGATCATCGCGCCGAGCTTCGCCGATATTTTCTACAACAACTGCTTCAAGAATGGCGTGCTGCCGATCGTGCTGACCGAACAGCAAGTCGATCACCTGTTCAACGAAACCTACGCGTTCAACGGCTTCAAGCTGACCGTCGACCTGGAAGCGCAAGTCGTGCGCACGTCAGACGGTAGCGCCGAGTATCCGTTCGAAGTGGCGGCGTTCCGCAAGTACTGTCTGCTGAATGGCTTCGACGATATCGGCCTCACGCTGCGTCACGCTGACAAGATTCGCCAGTTCGAAGCAGAGCGGATCGCGAAGCAGCCGTGGCTGAATCACCGCATCGTCGGATAAACAGAAAAATCATCAAGGAAATTCGCATGAAGATCGCAGTCTTGCCGGGCGACGGCATCGGTCCCGAAATCGTCAAGGAGGCCGTGAAGGTCCTGAACGTGCTCGGCGAAAAGTTCGAACTCGAAGAAGCACCGGTTGGCGGCGCGGGTTACGAAGCCAAGGGCCATCCGCTGCCCGATTCGACGCTGGCGCTGGCGAAAGAAGCCGATGCGATCCTGTTCGGCGCCGTCGGCGACTGGAAATACGACTCGCTCGAACGCGCGCTGCGCCCGGAGCAGGCGATTCTCGGTCTGCGCAAGCACCTGCAATTGTTCGCGAACTTCCGTCCGGCAATCTGCTATCCGCAGCTCACTGGTGCTTCCTCGTTGAAGGAAGAAATTGTTTCGGGTCTCGACATCCTGATCGTGCGCGAACTGAACGGCGACATCTACTTCGGCGCGCCGCGCGGCGTGCGTTCGTCGCCGGATGGGCTGTTCGAAGGCGCGAAGGAAGGCTTCGACACGATGCGTTATTCGGAACCGGAAGTGCGCCGCATTGCGCACGTCGCTTTTCAGGCCGCGCAAAAGCGTCAGAAGAAGCTGACGAGCGTGGACAAGGCGAATGTGCTCGAAACGTCGCAGTTCTGGCGGGACGTGATGATCGACGTGTCGAAGGAATACGCGGACGTCGAGTTGTCGCATATGTACGTGGACAACGCGGCGATGCAACTGGTCAAGGCGCCGAAGGCGTTCGACGTGGTTGTGACCGGCAACATGTTCGGCGATATTCTGTCGGATGAAGCCGCCATGCTGACGGGTTCGATCGGCATGCTGCCGTCGGCCTCGCTCGACAAGAACAACAAGGGCTTGTACGAGCCGTCGCACGGTTCGGCGCCGGACATCGCCGGTAAGGGCGTGGCGAATCCGCTGGCTACGATTCTGTCGGCCGCGATGATGCTGCGCTATTCGCTGAACAAGGCGGAACAGGCGGATCGCATCGAAAACGCGGTGAAGAAGGTGCTGGAACAGGGCCTCCGCACGGGCGATATTCTGACGCCGGGTTGCAAGCAGGTCGGCACCGTGGCGATGGGCGACGCAGTGGTCGCCGCGCTGTAACGGCCTTTGAAACAGCACGTGGTAAAGGTTGTAGTTAGGCGGTCAAACGGCCTTTAAAACGCGAATTGGCCTCAAAACAGGCCGATTCGCGCGTAATACGGACGATAGCGGCAGACGATCACGTCGCCAGATTCCGGTTTTCGTGTATATTGTAGCGATGGCGCACATGGCTCAAATCTCCTCGATTTCGAAACTGCACGGCAAAACGGCCCGTGTGGTTGAGCTCGCCATTACCACCACAAAAGCGATTACCCCGAAAACGATCACGAAACGCTGATCGTCCGTCGTGCCCGCTCATCTTCCCCGCGCGGTCACTGCGGGCAAAGATGCGGGGAAGTTTCCATTCGAAGGGTATGAAGTCATGAACGTAGGTCTCGTAGGTTGGCGCGGTATGGTCGGCAGCGTCCTGATGCAACGTATGCAGCAGGAAGGCGATTTCGACTTGATCGAACCGGTGTTTTTCAGCACCAGCAACGCGGGCGGCAACGCGCCGTCGTTCGCCAAAAACGAGACCAAGCTCAAAGATGCGACAAGCATCGAAGACCTGAAGAAGTGCGAAGCGATCATCTCCTGCCAAGGCGGCGATTACACGAATGAAGTGTTCCCGAAGCTGCGCGCAGCGGGCTGGAACGGCTACTGGATCGACGCGGCCTCGTCGCTGCGCATGAAGGATGACGCGGTCATCATTCTCGATCCGGTCAACCTCGACGTGATCAAGAACGCGCTGGTCAAGGGCCAGAAGAATTTCATCGGCGGCAACTGCACGGTCAGCCTGATGCTGATGGCGCTGGGCGGCCTGTTCCGCGAAAACCTCGTCGACTGGATGACGGCCATGACGTATCAGGCCGCTTCGGGCGCAGGCGCGCAAAACATGCGCGAACTGCTGCAGCAAATGGGCACGCTGTACGGCGCGGCCAAGGAAGACCTGGCGGATCCGTCGTCGGCGATTCTCGACATCGACCGCCGCGTGCTGAGTGCAATGAACAGCGACCGTATGCCGACCGACAACTTCGGTGTGCCGCTCGCGGGCTCGCTGATTCCGTGGATCGACAAGGATCTCGGCAACGGCATGTCGAAGGAAGAGTGGAAGGGCGGCGCGGAAACCAACAAGATCCTCGGCAAGCCGGCTATGGGCACGCCGGGTTCGATCCCGGTAGATGGCCTCTGTGTGCGGATCGGCGCAATGCGCTGCCACTCGCAGGCACTGACCATCAAGCTGAATAAGGACGTGCCGCTGGACGAAGTGAACAGCATCCTCGCCTCGGGTAACGACTGGGTCAAGGTTGTGCCGAACGAACGCGAAGCGTCGATGCGCGATCTGTCCCCGGCCGTGGTCACGGGCACGCTGACGGTGCCGGTTGGCCGTGTGCGCAAACTGGCGATGGGCGGCGAATATCTGTCGGCCTTCACGGTCGGCGATCAGCTGCTGTGGGGCGCGGCAGAACCGCTGCGTCGCATGCTTCGCATTGTGCTCGACAAGTAAAGTAAACTACGCGCTCACGACGCGTAGAAAACTCAAAAAGCGTCGCGCTTGCGCGGCGCTTTTTTCATTGTGTGCTCCGATTATCTTGTCTCTTTCCAACCGCAAAAAAGGGCTGCGCGCTGACGCGCCTGGAGTCCCGATGAACCTTCGACTCTCTTCCCTTCGGGCTATGTCTATGCATCAAGGTACGGGCCGGCTGATGGCCGTGGCCGCCTTGGCGTTCGCGCTGGCGGGCGCCGGTATGGGTAGCGCGGTGGCAGCGCCGGGCGACGCCGCGAGCGCGCCCGAGGGCGCTTCCGTTTCTTACGCCGCCGGGAGCCAATATACGGTGCGGCCCGGGCAGTCGTTGAACGACGTGGCGATTGCCGTCACGCAATCGCACGACAAGGGGACGCTCGCACGCGCTTCGCGCGCGCTGTTCGATGCGAATCCGAATGCCTTCATGAGTCATGACCCGAGCCGGATGCGCGTCGGTGCGCTGTTGACGATCCCGGCTCTCGATGCAACCGGTGCTCCGGCGGCTTCTGCGCCGGTTGCGGGGTCTGCGTCTGCCGCGCCATCGGCCACTACGGCTGCGCCGGCTTCCGCGCCGAACGCGGCGGCGGTTGGTGCTGCTGTCGGCGCCGCGAGCGGTGTGGCGCAGGTCAATGCCGCCGCAGCGAGCGCGGCAAGCGCTGCGGCTCAGGCTGCCATGCGTGCGGTTTCAGGGACGGCCAGCTCGACGGCTGAAGCCAGCTCGGCGATGCCGGGTAGCTCCGCAGCGGCCGGCGCGGCTCCAGTAGCAGGAGGGTCGCAAGCCGTGCCAGCCAGCGGCGCACATGTCTGGTCGGGAGCGATCCAGCCCTCGGCCAGTGAGGCTGCCGAAGGGGCGTCGGCGGCTGCCACAGCAGCTGCAACGTCCACCGCTCAACCGGCATCGCAACCGCGTGCGCAGGTTTCTAGCTTGCAGCAATTGCTCGCGCTGAAAAACCGCGTGCTGATGGAACTGCAGAAACATGGCATCGGTGGTACGCCGACCGCGCCGGTGCCGCCTGCTACAAATGGTGCGCAACCGGCCGCCGGTGTTTCGTCCGCGGCAGCCGTTTCCGGTCATGGCAGCGCGCCGATTTCCACGTCGACCGACGCTGGCATTTCGCAGACGAATTTGAGCATCGCGGCGGCGATCGGCGCGGCGTTGGTCGTGTTGCTGGCGGCGTTGCGTTTGAGTCGACGTAAGCGCGTTGGTGTTGCCGCCGCAGGCGGCTCGCTGGCGGAGGACGCAGCGGCGGCTTCCGCGCGAGCGGCTGGGTCGCAGGATGTCGATTCGACGCGCGAAGCGTCGGACGTGAGCGGCGAAGCGGCAGCCGGGTACGCGGCTGCGGTGGCGCCGGCTGGCCACGAGACCGCTGGGGATGAAGCGGCAGCGCGAGAAGTGGCGGAACGCGTGGCAGCAGAGCGCGAAGCGGAAATTCGCGCGGCGGCTGCGCGGGAAGCGGCGGTGCGCGAGGCGGCAGAGCGAGAAAGTGCAGAACGCGCGGCGGCCGAACGCTTGGCGGCGGAACGTGCAGAAGCGGAGCGCGCTGCGGTAGAAAGCGCAGAAGCCGAACGCGCGGAGGCAGACCAGGCCGCGGCTGCGCGTGCGGCGGAAGATCACGACGCGGCACAACGCGCCGCAGCAGAACACGAAGCCGCTGCCCGCCAACCTCACACAGGCTCGCCCTCACAAGACCACGATGCGTTCCAACACGCATCGCAGGAAGTCCACCCGACACCCGCGCCGTTCGAAGCTACGCAATCGAGCCCGGACACCGAATCGATCGGCCACGGCGGTCCCACGTCCGAACCTCTTCCCTCGGCCCATCACGAGAATCTCGACGGGGCAACCACGGCTGCGAGCCTCGCAGCCGCCGCGGAACTCGGTGCCGAAGCATTGCCGCTGACTCCACTTGAACCGGTCGACGAGAGCTTCCAGCAAGAGGTGCCTCCGCACCGTCTGCAATGGGACGACGAACCGGCATCGAGCGCGCCGGCCATGCCGTTGGCAGAGCCGACGAATGAGTCGCGTGCAGAGTCGTGGAGCCATCAGGACACCCCGCCGCCGGTCATCGACTTCACGCGGCAGCAGGCTGAACCGCACACGACTTCGCCGTTCGGCCAGCCGCACAGCGAGACGTCGGCGCATCCGGTGCCCGATACTTCGGTGCCGGCAGTGCCCACAGCCCAACAGGGCGCGGCTCACGTCGAACCGACGCATCAACCGTCTTACGAACCGCAACCGCAGTCACATCTGCACGCCGAACCCGCGACGCCCGATGGCGCACCGAACTTCGAACCGGCACCCGTTGCACCAGTTCAGCCCGCGCTGTCCGTGCCGACCGAGTTCCCACGCGATGCCCTCGATGCCTTCAGCAGTCTGAACATGCCATTGCCGCCGCGCGTCGAATCGACCGACGACGCAGCGGTGAGCGTACCCGGATCGCTGGCGACGCCGCCGGTTGCCTCCCCGGAAACCGCCGCGCAGCAAGCCGTAGCGCCGCACGATCCGGACGACTTCCCGCATGTCGCTGACGAAATCGCCGCCGGCACCGCAGGCCATGCAGCCGTCGCGGGCCTGGGCGCGGCCGGCTTCGGCGCGCTGAAGCTCGATTTCGACCTGGAGTTGCCGCCGAGCCCGGCTCAGCCGTTGCCGGCCTTCACGCGGGCCGATCTCACCCGCATCGCCCGCAACAAGCTCGATCTGGCCGCCGAATATATCGACCTCGGCGATCTGTCCGGCGCGCGCACGCTCATCAACGAAGTGATCGAAGCGAACGATCCGGCCACGCGCACTGAGGCGCGCGCGCTGCTCTCGACGCTCGCGCCGTTGTCGTGAAGCGTATTGCGTTAGGCGTTCAGTACGACGGCTCAGCATTCTGCGGCTGGCAGTCGCAGCCGCACGGCAAGACCGTGCAGGACGAGCTCGAACGGGCGTTGCGCGAGTTCGCGCAAACGCCTGTGCAAACCATTGTGGCTGGGCGCACCGATACCGGCGTGCACGGCCTCGGCCAGGTCGTGCACTTCGACACCGAACTCGATCGCACGGACTTTTCGTGGATTCGCGGCACCAACGCCTTCCTGCCGAAGACGATCGCCGTGCAATGGGCCAAGCCGATGCCCGACGAATTCCACGCGCGTTTTTCGGCGTTCGAACGGACCTATTACTACGTCCTGTACGTCCATCCGTTCCGTTCGCCAATGCAGGATACGCGGGCCGGCTGGGTACACACGCCGCTCGACGTCGACGCCATGCAGGCCGCGGCCGCTCATCTGATCGGCGAGCACGATTTTTCGGCATTCCGTTCGTCGCAATGCCAGGCGAAAACGCCGGTCAAACATCTGTATCAGATCGACATGCGGCAACAGGGCGACTTCGTTCATTTCCGGTTTCGGGCGAACGCGTTCCTGCATCACATGGTGCGCAACCTGATGGGCTGTCTGGTCGATATCGGCCGGGGACGCCATCCGGCCGAATGGATGGCAGAGGTTCTTGCCAGCCGCGATCGCGATTGTGCCGCGCCGACCTTCATGCCTGACGGCCTGTACCTGGCGCAGGTGGGATATCCTGAGCAATTCGCCGTGCCCGCGCCGCAGACCGGCAGCGTGCCGTGGAGTACCGTCTGGACCGAGCAAGCGCAAACATGAAATCAACTGAAAATCTGGCAGCCGAAGCAAACGCCGGCGCGCAGCAGCATGCCGCGCCGCATCGCACGCGTATCAAGTTGTGCGGCCTGTCGAAGCCGGAAGACGTGTCGCTGACGATCGACCTCGGCGCCGACGCGATCGGCCTCGTGTTCTACCCGCCGAGCCCGCGTTCGGTGAGCGTTGCGCAGGCAGTAGAGCTGGTACACGACGTGCCGCCGTTCATATCGGTGGTCGGCTTGTTCGTGAACGCAACGCCGGACTGGATTCGCGAAGTCGCCAGCAATGTCGGGCTTACGCTGCTGCAGTTCCACGGCGACGAAACCGCTGAGCAGTGTGAATCCCTCGCCAGTGTTGCGGGTTTGCCTTGGTTGCGCGCTTTGCGAGTCGCAGCGGATACTCAGCCGGCAGATTTGGTAAAATCAGCGCTTAACTATTCAGCAGCCAGCGCCCTCCTGTTCGACACCCATGTCGAAGGCTATGGCGGCGGCGGGAAGGTTTTCGATTGGTCACTTATTCCAGCAGAGCTCGCGCGTCGGGCCGTTTTGAGTGGTGGGTTGAACGCGCAAAACGTCAGTGATGCGATCCATCGCGTGCGCCCGTACGCGGTCGATGTCTCGAGCGGCATCGAAGTGCCGGGCGCCAAGGGCGTGAAAGATCACGCCCGGATGGCGGCGTTCGTACGCGCAGTGCGCGCAGCGGACGCTGAATGATTCAGGCGGCGCGGTTTTCTCATATCAAAGCCGTGCGCCACACTGAGAAGAGTGATCACCATGTATAACTTGCCTGACGAAAGAGGCCATTTCGGCCAGTATGGCGGCGTGTTCGTCGCCGAAACGCTGGTTCACGCACTCGACGAGCTGCGTGCCGCGTACGAGAAATTTCGAAAAGACCCGGAATTCGTCGCCGAATACGAGCGCGAACTGAAGCATTTCGTGGGTCGTCCGTCCCCCATTTATCACGCACAACGTTGGAGCGAAATGCTCGGCGGCGCGCAGGTTTTCCTCAAGCGTGAAGACCTGAATCACACCGGCGCTCACAAGATCAATAACGTGATCGGTCAGGCGCTGCTCGCAAAGCGGATGGGCAAGCCGCGCGTGATCGCGGAAACCGGCGCGGGCCAGCACGGCGTGGCGGCCGCGACCATCGCGGCGCGTTTCGGCATGGAATGCGTGGTCTACATGGGCGAAGAAGACGTGCGCCGCCAGGCGGCCAACGTGTATCGGATGAAGCTGCTCGGCGCGACCGTCGTGCCCGTGACGTCCGGCTCGCGCACACTGAAAGACGCGCTCAATGAAGCGATGCGCGACTGGGTGACCAACGTCGAAAACACCTTCTACATCATCGGCACGGTGGCGGGGCCGCATCCGTATCCGATGATGGTGCGCGATTTCCAGCGCGTGATCGGCGACGAGTGCAAGGTACAGATGCCCGAACTGGTCGGTCGTCAGCCGGACGCCGTGATTGCGTGCGTTGGCGGCGGTTCGAACGCGATGGGTATCTTTTACCCGTACATTGACGACGCTTCGGTGCAACTGATCGGCGTCGAGCCAGCGGGTGACGGGATCGAAACCGGCCGGCACGCAGCCTCGCTGATCGCCGGCACTCCGGGCGTGCTGCACGGTAACCGCACGTATCTCCTGCAAGACGAGAACGGTCAGATCATCGAAACACATTCGATCTCGGCCGGTCTGGACTATCCGGGTGTCGGCCCTGAACACGCGTGGCTAAAAGACAGCAATCGCGCGCAATATGTCAGCATCACCGACGAAGAAGCGCTCAAGGCGTTCCACGATTGCTGCCGCATCGAAGGCATCATTCCGGCGCTCGAGTCCAGCCATGCGCTGGCCTACGCCGCGAAGCTCGCGCCGACGCTGCCGAAGGACAAGGTCCTTCTGGTCAATCTGTCGGGCCGCGGCGACAAGGACATGCATACGGTCGCTGAGCGATCGGGCATTCAGTTCTGAGCGCCGCGACGATGCGTGACGAGTTCGACGAGCCGCAACCGGCGCTTGAAACCAGCCCGGCCGCCGAGGTAGTGGCGGCCGAGGCGCCTGCACCCTTGTTAGCGCAGGTGCCCGCCGGCATCCGGCTGTTGAACCGCGATTTTCTGACCGATGTAGCGAACATCCCCGACGGGTCGATCGACCTGATCCTGTGCGATCCGCCTTATGGGCTCGGCAAGGATTACGGCAACGACTCTGACATGCGCTCCGGCGAGGATTTCCTCGCCTGGACGCGTGGCTGGCTCGAGTTGGCTATTCCGAAGCTCAAGCCGTCGGGTTCGCTGTATATCTTCTGCACCTGGCAGTACGCGCCGGAAATCTTCAGCTTCCTGAAGACAAAACTCACGATGATCAACGAAATCATCTGGGACCGGCGTGTGCCGAGCATGGGGGGAACGGTTCGCCGGTTCACCTCGGTGCATGACAACATCGGCTTTTTCGCGGTGTCGAAAGATTACTTTTTCGATCTCGATCCCGTCCGCATCCCGTACGATGCCATCACGAAGAAGGCGCGTTCGCGTAAATTGTTCGAAGGCAGTAAGTGGCTGGAGCTTGGCTATAATCCGAAGGACGTCTGGTCGGTATCGCGGCTGCATCGGCAACACGCCGAGCGCGTCGATCATCCGACCCAGAAACCTCTGGAAATTGTCGAGCGGATGGTGCTGGCAAGTTGTCCGAAGGGCGGGCGCGTACTCGACCCGTTCATGGGCAGCGGCACCACCGCAGTCGCTTGCGCCCGGCAGCAGCGCGAATTCGTCGGCTATGAGATCAATGAAAGTTACTGCGCGATAGCACGCGAGCGCGTTAGCGCGGCCGCGTCGGCGCCTGCTGCCGCTCGCAAAAGCCGCAAGAATGCGGCCAAAGCCGAGCAGCAAACCGAGGCGCAATAAGCGCGCAGTAGCTTAAAAATCCGAGAATATTCCATGTCCCGTATCAAGAACACGTTTGCCGCGTTGTCCGCCCAGGGTAAGAAAGGCCTGATTCCGTTCATGACGGCCGGCGACCCGGATCCGGCGCGCACGGTTGAATTCATGCACGCGCTCGCCGCCGGCGGCGCCGATGTGATCGAACTGGGCGTACCGTTTTCCGACCCGATGGCCGACGGCCCGGTGATCCAGCAATCGTCCGAACGCGCGCTGGCGCATGGCGTGTCGCTGCGCCATGTACTGGCCGACGTGAAGCGCTTCCGCGAAACCGATGACAAGACGCCGGTGGTGCTGATGGGCTACGCCAATCCGATCGAGCGCATGGGCACCGAAGCGTTCGCCAAGGCTGCGAAAGAAGCCGGTGTAGACGGCGTGCTGGTTGTCGACTACCCGCCGGAAGAGTGCGTTAATTTCGCCGAACAGATGCGATCTGCCGGCATCGATCCGATCTTTTTGCTGGCGCCCACCTCCACGGATGAGCGCATCGCGGAAGTCGGCAAAATCGCCAGTGGTTACGTCTACTATGTGTCACTGAAAGGCGTGACCGGCGCGGCAAATCTGGACGTTTCCAGCATCGCGAGTAAAATCCCCGCCATCAAGTCGCGCGTACCCCTGCCGGTGGGCGTCGGTTTTGGCATCCGTGACGCGCAAACGGCGCGTTCGGTGGCCGAAGTGTCCGATGCCGTCGTGATCGGCAGCCGTATCGTGCAATTGCTCGAACAAGCGGCGCCCGAAGCCGCCGCCGAGACGCTTACGCGCTTCATTGCCGAAGTGCGCGAGGCGCTCGATAGCGTCGCGACTGCCCGATAACAGTTATTTTTTGTCTCCTGTAGTGTGAGCGGCGGGTTCGTCCCGCCGTTTGCGCAACCGGTTGACCCAGAGGGATTCAATATGAGCTGGCTCGATAAGCTGCTGCCGCCGAAAATCAAACAAACCGACCCGAAGAACCGCAAGGGGATTCCGGAAGGCCTGTGGATCAAGTGCCCGTCGTGCGAAGCCGTGCTGTACCGCAATGACGTCGAGGCCAATCTGCACGTTTGCCCGAAGTGCGACCATCACATGCGCATCGGCGCGCGTGAGCGGCTCGACGGCCTGCTCGATCCGGAAGGCCGCTACGAAATCGGTCAGGAAATCGTCCCGGTCGACGCGCTCAAGTTCAAGGACAGCCGCAAGTACCCGGACCGCCTGAAAGAGGCGATGGACGACACCGACGAAACCGACGCGATGGTCGTGATGGGCGGCGCCATCCACACGCTGCCGGTGGTGGTCGCGTGCTTCGAATTCTCGTTCATGGGCGGCTCGATGGGTTCGGTGGTCGGCGAGCGTTTCGCGCGCGGCGCACAGAACGCGCTCGAACAGAAAGTGCCGTTTATCTGCTTCACCGCTTCGGGCGGCGCGCGGATGCAGGAAAGCCTGCTTTCGCTGATGCAAATGGCGAAGACCACCGCCATGCTGACCAAGCTCGCCGAAGCCAAGCTGCCGTTCATTTCCGTGCTGACCGATCCGACCATGGGCGGCGTGTCGGCGAGTTTCGCGTTCCTGGGCGACGTGGTGATCGCCGAGCCGAAGGCGCTGATCGGCTTTGCCGGTCCGCGCGTGATCGAACAAACCGTGCGTGAAAAGCTGCCGGAAGGCTTCCAGCGCGCCGAATTCCTGCTGACGAAGGGCGCGGTCGACATGATCGTCGACCGTCGCAAGCTGCGTGAAGAAATCGCGCAATTGATGGCGCTGTTGAGCCATCAGCCGGCGGACGCAGTCGCGTAAGCCTTTGCATCAATACGGGGCCGCGCCTGAAAGGGCGCCGCAGCCGTCCGAAAAGCAGTCGAAAAATAGCGCGCCGCGAGAGTCATCAAGCGGCGCGCTGTCATTTCCGGGATAATCACGATCTCGCAACGCAGCAAAGATTCGCTCGATGACCACATTCCCCACCCTCGACGCGTGGCTCACGCACCTTGAATCCGCGCATCCTGTCGGCATCGACATGGGTTTGGGACGCATCTCCCAGGTACGTGACGCGATGCAGTTGTCGTTTGAATGCCCGATCATCACGGTCGGCGGCACGAACGGCAAGGGTTCGACCTGCGCGATCCTCGAATCGATTTTGCTGCGCGCGGGCTTCACGGTTGGCTGCCACACGTCGCCGCATCTGTTGACGTTCAACGAACGGGCGCGCGTGAACGGCGAAATGGCGAGCGACGCAGACCTGCTGCCGCATTTCGAAGCCGTCGAAGCCGCACGCCTGAGCCTTGCCGAACCGATCACACTGACTTACTTCGAATTCACGGCGCTCGCGATCATGAGCCTGTTCGCCTCGCGCGGACTGGACGCCGTGATCTTCGAAGTCGGCTTGGGCGGCCGCCTCGACGCGGTCAACATCCTCGATGCGGACTGCGCGATCATCACTAGCATCGATATCGATCACACCGAGTATCTCGGCGACACGCGCGAGAAAATCGGCTTCGAAAAAGCCGGTATTTTCCGCCCGGGTAAGCCGGCGATTTGCGCCGATCCGGTGCCGCCACAAACACTGATCGACTATGCCGAAAAGATCGGCGCCCAATTGTGGCTATTCGGCCGCGATTTCCGCTACGAAGGGCAGGCAGGCAGCGAGCGCCAGCAATGGAGCTACGTGGGCCCGACCATGCGCCGTTCCGCGCTCGCCTATCCGGCATTGCGCGGCGCGAACCAGTTGATCAACACGTCGGCGGCGCTGGCCGGTCTTGAAGCGCTGCGCGACCGTTTGCCGGTGTCGGCGCAGGACATCCGGCTCGGTCTGGCTAACGTCGAATTGCCGGGACGCTTCCAGGTGCTGCCCGGCAAGCCGGCCATCGTGCTCGACGTCGGCCACAATCCGCACGCTGCGGCTGTACTGTCGCAAAACCTCGGCAATATGGGCTTTTTCCCGTACACCTACGCCGTGTTCGGCGCGATGCGCGACAAGGACATTGCCGGCGTGCTGACGCACCTGAAAGGCGAAATCGACCACTGGTGCGTGACCGATCTGCCGACCCCGCGTGCGGCGTCGGCGGAAGAGCTCGAAGCGGCTTTGCGCGAGCAGGGCGTGAGCGACGGCAATGACAGCAGCGTGACGCGCTACGCAACACCGGCAGACGCTTTCCAAGACGCGCTAAAACGAGCGTCAGAGAATGATAGAATCGTGGTTTTCGGCAGTTTCTATACGGTAGCAGGCGTGATGGCCTACCGTAAATCGCAGCAACACTGAACGGGCGCCAGGCTCGAACCAAGCGATTCATGGGAATTTTCTCGTTCGGCAAGAAAGACGACGCACCTACTCGGCGCGGCGCAAACACCAGTTCCACCCGGGCCGCCCGTGGCGAGCGTGTGGAGCGGCGAACCCGCCGCACGGAGCGCACCGTGGATGCCGATGCGATGCTGCTCGACCCTACGTTGCCTGAAAAGCAGCGTGCGCGGCGCAGACTCGTCGGCGCGGTCGCGCTGGTGGTTGCAGCGGTGGTGATCCTGCCCATGGTGCTGGATTCGCATCCAAAGCCCGTCACGGACGACATCTCCATCGACATTCCAAGCCGCCCCGCGCCGAAGGTCGCTACCAAGACCGAAGAAGACACGCAGGCCGGCGTAGCACCGGATAACCCAGCGCCTGACGCGGCACTCGCCGCTTCCGGCCTTGCGCCGACAACGGCAGCCACGCAAGGCCAGTCCAGCGCTGCTAAACAGCAGAGTGCGGCTACGAGCGCAGCGCCCACAGCCAAACCGGCTGCGAAACCGCAAGCGCCCGCCGCCGTTGCCGCCAATACGGCACCTGCAGCGCCTGTAGCGCAAACGCCTGCCAAACCGGTCAAAGCACCTGCCACGCAAAGCGCGGCGAACACTTCGGCCCCGAGCGAAGACAGCGCGAATACGGCCGCCGCAAGCGCGGACGCCAATTCTGGCACGCCAGCATCGCCGCCGGGTAGCCGTTTCGCCGTCCAACTAGGCGCATTTGCGAACGACGCCAATGCCCGTACCTGGGCCACCAAGTTGAAAGCGGCCGGTGTGCCCGCATATACCGAACATCGGAAGCAGGCCGACGGCTCGATGCTCACGCTATTGCGCGCCGGTCCGTTCGCCGACCGTGCAGCGGCTAGCGCCGCGATTGCGAAGGTTCGTGAGGCCGGCTTGACGTCGGGCGCGAACAGCGGCGCAGCACAGTAAGCGAGCGATGTTCACTGCCTTCGACTACGCTGTAATGGCGGTGATCGGTTTGTCGGCCTTGCGCGGCACATGGCGCGGCTTTTTGTCTGAGATTTTCGGGCTGATCGGCTGGATCGCCGCGTTTTTTATTGCTTGCCGCTTTGTTGGTTATGTCGTGCCGTTTATCCCTGCCACGTGGCCGGGCGGCGCGCTGACCCAGTGGCTTTTGGCGTTCGCGCTGGTGGCGATCGGCGTGGTGCTGGTCGCAAGCGTGCTGAACGCGCTGCTGAGCCGCATCGTGCAGGCAAGCGGCTTGAGCGGCGTGGACCGCTCGCTCGGTTTGATGTTCGGCCTCGTGCGCGGGGTCGTTCTGGTGCTGATTCTGGTCGCCCTCGCAGGCTTGACCGAACTGCCCCAACAGGAATTCTGGCGCAACGCCTTGCTTCGGCCCTATGCGGTCGAGGGCGTGCACGTAATGAAACCGCTGCTTCCCGAGCCGCTCGCTGCCTACGTCCGCGTGTGACGATCAGGTGAACGGTTAGAGGAGCGCAGCAGGACTCCGGCGCAATCCGGTGCCTCTACGTAGTCGCGTACCCTCGCGCAGCATCGCAGGCACCGGCCGCCGTTACGAATTTCGTACCTTTGAAGGACATGCCATGTGCGGCATCGTAGGCGTAGTTTCCCATTCTCCGGTCAATCAGTTGATCTATGACAGCCTGCTGCTTCTGCAGCACCGCGGTCAGGACGCCGCCGGCATCGCGACAGCGAACGGCAGCAATTTCCACATGCACAAGGCTAACGGCATGGTGCGCGACGTGTTCCGCACGCGCAACATGCGCAGCCTGCCCGGCACCACCGGTATCGGCCAGGTCCGTTACCCGACCGCCGGTTCTGCATCGAGCGAAGAAGAAGCCCAGCCGTTCTACGTGAACGCGCCGTTCGGCATCATCCTCGCGCACAACGGCAATCTGACCAACTGGCAGCAACTGAAAGATGAGATGTTCCGCATCGATCGCCGCCACATCAATACCAATTCCGACACCGAAGTGATGCTCAACGTGCTCGCGCACGAATTGCAGCTATCCAGTTCGAGCCTGCAACTCGATCCGGCTGCGCTGTTCAAGGCGGTGTCGGGCGTGCATCGCCGGGTGCGGGGTTCGTACGCGATCGTGTCGCTGATTGCCGGCTACGGTTTGCTCGGCTTTCGTGACCCGTTCGGCATTCGCCCGCTGTGCCTCGGCAAGCAGGAAACGCCGGAAGGTGTCGAGTGGATCCTGGCGTCGGAATCGGTTGCGATCGAAGGTATTGGTTTCGAATTTGTGCGTGACATTGCGCCGGGCGAAGCCATTTTCATCGACCTCGAAGGCAATTTGCACTCGCAGCAATGCGCGACGAATCCGAGCCTGAACCCGTGCATTTTCGAACTCGTGTACCTCGCGCGTCCGGACTCGGTGCTCGACGGCGTGCCGGTCTACAACGTGCGTTTGCGCATGGGCGATTACCTCGCCGAGAAGATCAAGCGCGAATTGCCCGACGTCGCGATCGACGTCGTGATGCCGATTCCCGATTCGTCCCGTCCGGCCGCGATGCAGGTCGCGAAGAAACTGGGTGTGGAATATCGCGAAGGCTTCTTCAAGAACCGTTACGTGGGCCGTACCTTCATCATGCCGGGCCAGGCGATGCGCAAGAAGTCGGTGCGCCAGAAGCTGAACGCAATGGGCATCGAGTTCAAGGGCAAGAACGTGCTGATCGTCGACGACTCGATCGTGCGCGGCACCACCTCGCACGAAATCGTGCAGATGGCACGCGATGCCGGCGCGAACAAGGTGATCTTCGCTTCGGCGGCGCCGCCGGTGAAGTACCCGAACGTCTACGGTATCGATATGCCCACGCGCGGTGAACTCGTCGCACATGGCCGCACGGACGACGAAGTCGCGCGCATGATCGGCGCGGACTATCTGGTTTATCAGGACGTCGACGCCCTGAAGCAGGCAGTGCGCGATATCAACCCGGCGCTGAAGGAATTCGAAGCCTCGTGTTTTGACGGCAACTATGTGACGGGCGATGTGACCACCGAGTACCTCGACCGCATCGAAACCGCGCGTCTCGCACCGTCCTCGCAATCGGATCGCGACGCCGCGAGCGAAGCGGCCGAGGGTGGCCCGTCGCGTTCGCAACTGCATCTGCAGTTGTCGGTCGGTTGAGTAATAGCGCTCGCGTCGTGGCCCGCTGCACGCCACGCCGCGAGCGTGTTAGCATGACGGCTTGCGTCGATTTGATCTCAGCTTGCGGACGCGGGGCAACCCAAAACAGCTAAAGCGAATGGTGGAAAAGCCGCAGTCATCCGCCTCCGCTCCAGCTTTCCCCCGCACATGAAGCCCGCTTATGCCGACGCAAAAGCGGGCTTTTTTGTTGCTGCCGTTTGGCGTTGTTGTGCTCGTCTAACATGAGCCGCAGACGCTGAACCCAGCCATGGAACATTGGATACCAGAACCAACATGGACGACTCCCTGAACTTCGACACGCTGGCAGTCCGCTCGGGCACAGTGCGCAGCGACTTCAACGAACATTCGGAAGCGATTTTCCTGACCTCGAGCTTCGTCTTCGCGAGTGCCGCGGACGCCGCCGAAAAATTCAAGAATTCCGAAGACAACTACACCTACTCGCGCTTCACGAATCCGACCGTCTCGATGTTCCAGGACCGTCTGGCCGCGCTTGAAGGCGGAGAAGCGTGCATGGCCACGGCTTCGGGGATGGCCGCGATCATGTCGGTGGTGATGTCGACCTTGCAGGCCGGCGACCATCTGGTTAGCTCGCAAGCGCTGTTCGGTTCGACGCTCGGCATGTTCTCGCAGATCTTCAGCAAGTTCGGCATCACGACGACCTTCGTCGATCCGACCAATCTGGACGCGTGGAAAAACGCCGTGCGTCCGGAAACGAAGATGTTCTTCCTCGAAACGCCGTCGAACCCGCTCACCGAAGTCGCCGATATCGAAGCGATCAGCAAGATCGCGAAGGCGGCCAATGCGATCTTCGTGGTCGACAACTGCTTCTGTAGCCCGGCTTTGCAACAGCCGTTGACGCTCGGCGCGGACGTCGTGATGCATTCGGCCACCAAGTTCCTCGACGGCCAAGGGCGTGTGCTCGGCGGGGCGCTGGTCGGTTCGAAGCAGTTCATCATGGAAAAGGTGTTCCCGTTCGTGCGCAGTGCCGGGCCGACCTTGTCCGCGTTCAACGCGTGGGTGCTGCTCAAGGGCATGGAAACGCTGTCGCTGCGCGTCGAAAAGCAGTCGGCGAATGCGCTCGAAATCGCGCGCTGGCTGGAAACGCATCCGGCCGTGAACCGCGTGTTCTATCCGGGGCTCGAATCGCATCCGCAGCACGCGCTGGCGATGCGTCAGCAGAAGGCGGGCGGCGCGATTCTGTCGTTCGAACTGAAGGGCGATACGCCTGAGCAGATGCGCGCGAATGCCTGGCGCGTGATCGACAGCACGAAGATCTGCTCGATCACCGGCAACCTCGGCGATACGCGTACCACCATCACGCATCCGGCTACGACCACGCACGGTCGCGTGACACCGGAAGCGCGCGCAGCGGCGGGGATCAGCGAAGGTTTGATCCGTCTCGCAGTGGGTCTGGAAAACGCCGGCGATATCCGCGGCGATCTGGAGCGCGGTTTAGCGGGTTAATAGCGCTAGGCGAGCGCAGCAGGAAACGCGGGCCGCCTTTTCAGGCAGCCCGCATGTTGCACAAACTCAATGACGCAACGCGCGCCATTGACCGGGCGCCAGCCCGAAACGCCGCGTGAATGCGTGCGTGTAAGCGCTCTGATCGCCGAAGCCGATTTCCAACGCGATATCGCTGAGCGACAGGCGTGGATCAGACAGTAAACCAAGAGAGGTATCGAGCCGCAAACGCTGCAAATAGCGATGCGGCGTTTCGCCGAAGGCGTCGATAAAAAGCTGATGAAAGCGCCGCATGCCAAAGCCGCAATGGGCGGCCAGGTCGGCGATACGCAGCGGTTCCGACAGATGGGCGCGCAGCCAGCGGTCGATGCGCGCGAAGTCGAGGCCGGCGCCAGATGCCTGCGCCTCGGCCACCGTGCCGGTATCGGCCACTAACGCAGCGCCCAATCGCGCCGCCGCGTCCCATTGAAAACGCCGCGTATCCAGATCGTCGCCTTGCGCGCCGCCCGTGGCGTGCGCCGCAATCCGATGCGCGAGTTGCGTGAGCGAAGCATCCACCGTCACGGCCCGCGCGCGGTCGAACAGACGCTCCGGCACGGCCAGCGAAGTAGCCGGCAGATCCAGCACCAACTGCCGGTTCTCGCCGACGCCCGCATAGTCGTGCCGTGCACCCGCCGGGATGAGCCAGGCGGAGCCGGCGTCGATCTGATGCGCGACGCCGTCTACCGCCATCACCATCGCGCCGTCGAGCCCGAGCACGACCTGGTGAAAGTCGTGCACGTCCGACGCTTCGATCGCGCCGTAGCGGCGCAACGAAACGCTAGGAGCGGTGACGGCGGCGTGACTCATCGGTGAAGCCCAATTACAAAATACAAAACAGCGCAGCGAAAAACTTAGACGCCGAGCAGTTCGACTTCGAATACGAGCGTTGCATTCGGCGGAATCACGCCGCCTGCGCCACGCACGCCATAACCGAGTTGCGGCGGAATCGTCAGCTTGCGCGTGCCGCCGACCTTCATGCCTTGCACGCCTTCGTCCCAGCCCTTGATGACCATGCCGCCGCCCAGCACGAACGCGAACGGGTCGTTGCGGTCCTTGCTCGAGTCGAACTTCTGGCCGTCGGTCAGCCAGCCCGTGTAGTGCACGCTGACGGTCTTGCCGGCCACCGCTTCGGCGCCAGTGCCTTCAACGATGTCTTCGTATTTCAGGCCGGATTCGGTAGTCACAGTCGACATGTGTCGCTCCTTAGATCAAAAACGTAAAAACCGACATTGTAGGCGTGTTGGCGTCGCATCGCCGAGGATTGCCGTGTGGTATGCGGTTTGCGTTCAGGTTAGCCATCCGGCCAGGCTGGTTGCGCTGGGCGGCATGCCTATAATGGGACTTCTTTTAACATTTGATGCACCGCCTGAGAGGGTTCGATCGTGACAACGCCTTCCACCGGGACCGCCGGCGCACCGCCGGTTCCTTCCGGCTTCGCCGTATCCGAACGCACCGCACGCCTGCGCGCGGAGACCGCGCTGTTTATGCGCGATCACGTGCTGTCGCTGGTGTCGCATGATCTCCGTGGCCCGCTGAACGCCATCCATAGCTGGGCGTACGTGCTCGAGCGTAAGCTCGATGCCAACGACCCGAATTCGCAACGCGCCGTCACCGGCATTCGCAACGGTGTGGAACAGCAGGTGAAGTTGCTGGAGACGATTGTCGACGCCACGCGCGCCGAGACCAAATCGCTGGAACTGGCGTTTGCGCCGTTTTCGCTGCATCCGCTACTCGATGAAACCGTTGACGAAGTCCGTTCCGGGCTGGCGCACGCGCGCGGAGTCGAGGTCACGGTCGAGTCGCACCTCGCTACCGAGCAGCTCAACGGCGACCGTGAGCGCCTGGCCGCCGCGCTGTGGCTGATGCTCACATTTGCCGTCGAAGCGAGCACGGAGGGCGCCGCGGTCACGCTGGCCGCACGCGTGGACGCCACCAGGTGGTACGCCACTGTCACCTTCAATCAAAACGCCGCTGCACTGAACGATCCGGCGGTGCCGCATTTGCTGGAAGCCTTTGCCCGCAAACAGGCGCGCGAGCCGCGCGAAGCCAAACGGGTCGCGTGGGTATTCGCGCTGTGCAAACGCGTTGCGGAAGCGCACGGCGGCAGTTTCGAGCAAAGCGACGCGCCTGAGAGCGAAGCGGCGACGCTCGCGCTACATGTGCCGCTGAGTGCAACGACAGCAACGTGAGCGGCGGCTGTCGACCCGCGTTCGTGCACGCGATTAACTTTCAGCTTGCTTTCGCCATTTATACTGACAACTTTTGTTGCCGGAGCCCGTCGCTTTGATCCAGGTTGTCGCCCTTATCGGTGCATTGTTTCTCGTTGCCCTCAACGGTTTTTTCGTCGCCGCCGAATTCGGTCTGGTGAAGCTGCGGCAGACGCGCGTGCAGAGCCTCGCGGCCAAACACGGTATGCGTGGGCGTTTGCTGGCAAAGGTGCATGGTCGGCTCGACGCGTATCTGTCGGCCTGTCAGCTCGGCATTACGCTGGCGTCGCTTGGGCTCGGCTGGATTGGTGAGCCGGCGTTCGCGGAACTGCTCACGCCGGTGTTCAGCCTGCTCGGCGTCGAGTCGGAGAAGCTGATCCACGGCATCTCGCTGTTCTTCGCGTTCTCTTGTATTTCGTTCCTGCACATCGTGGTGGGCGAGCTGGCGCCGAAGTCGCTGGCGATTCGCGAGGCGGAAAAGGTTTCGTTGTGGGCCGCCACGCCGTTGTACGGTTTCTACTGGGCGATGTATCCGGCGATCTGGGTGCTCAATACGAGCGCCAACGCGGTGTTGAAGCTCGCGGGCCTCGACGCGGACCATGGCCACGACTCGCATTATTCGACCGACGAACTCAAGCTGATCCTGCGTGGCCGCCGAGCCAACGTCGCGACTGAACTCGGTGCGCCGGATGGCGCATACAGCCAGGACGAATGGAACACGATTGCGCATTCGCTGGATTTTTCGCGCATGACCGTCTCGGATCTGATGCGTCCGTCCTACGAAATGGTCGGCCTGCGGCGCGATTTGCCGTTGCGCGAAAACATGCAGGTCGTGGCGCGGCACCGCTTTAGCCGCTATCCGTTGTTCGAAGACGCGTCCGGCGAGCGCGTGGCCGGCATGATCCACTTGAAGGATTTGCTGCTGGCGCGGCACGCGGGCAGCACGCTCGACGACCTCTCCAAATATGCGCGACCCGTGCAGTACGTAAAACCGGACATGCCGGCGCTTGAACTGTTTCGCCGCTTCCGCAAGGGCGCGCCTCACTTTGCACTGGTTGGTCACAAGAACTCGAAGCCGATCGGGTTTCTGACGCTGGACAATCTGCTCGGCGCGCTGGTTGGGCAGATCCACGACGAATTCCGCCAGGGCGACGCCGACTGGACGCGTATGGACGACGGCACGCTGATGGGCAAGGGCAGCTTGCCGGTGGTGTCGTTGGAACGCGCGCTCGGAATCGACATTGACGAGGGCAAGGCCGAATCGGTCGGCGGCCTCGTGATTCAGGCGCTCAACGATCTGCCTACCGAAGGGCAGCGCGTCGAGTTCGATCGGTTCGACGTGGTGGTCAAGAAGATGAAGGGGCCGCGCATCGTGCTCGTGCGCGTTTATCCGAAGACCTACGACGACGAAGGCGGTTGAACGGCTTATTTGCTGAGTCCGTCTCAGGTCCACTGAAACATTGCTCTGCATACGATCTTCAAAAGATCTTCTAAAAATCACAGATCAACTACGTGGCACGCCGTCCTCCACCAACACCGCGATAGGCATCGCGCTCAACGCATCGCGCAGATAAAGCAAACCGTTTTCGTCGACCTTGGGCGCCGCCGGACTCAGCCAGTCGAACAGCGCCCGCGCGGCCAGATCCGCAGGCATTTCGATCGCCGTATCGCCCCATTTGGCCGGATCGACCATCGGCAAATCGCCGCCATTGCCTTCTGCGCCGAGCAACCCGGCAGCAAGCCGGCTCGCCACCACCACGGCCCACGCATTCCCATGCCGCCGTGCAAACGCGATCACATTCGACGCATGCGCACCGCGCACTGCAAGCGGCAGATACGCACTCTGACTCAACAACTCCGGCAAATGCGCGCGCAACGCCAGCATGCGCTGCACTACCGAGAGCTTTACCCGGCCATCGTGCCAGTTCGCCAGAAACTCCGAAGGCGGTGTTTGTGCGAGCCACGCCTCACGCCTCGCAAAATCGACGGGCCGGCGATTGTCTGGATCGACCAGGCTGAAGTCCCACAACTCAGTACCCTGATAAAGATCGGGAATCCCAGGCGACGTCAGCCGCAACACGGTCTGCTGCAAACTGTTGAGCGCACCGGCGCGTCCAATCCGCGCCACGAACGCGGACAACTCGCGCAGGAAACCATTGCGCCGCTGCGGCGCCAGGATATCGAACAGGAAATCGCGGCAACCGGCCTCATAGGCTTCATCGGGTGCGAGCCAGTTGGTCTGCAGCTTCGCTTCCCGTAGCGCCTTCAATTGCCATTGCGCGACGCGCTCAGCCAGTTCCTTGACGCCCGCTTCATCGTCCGGTTTTAAATCCGGTGGCCAACTGCCCACCAAGGTCTGATACAGCATCGCCTCGGCGGCGGGGCCTGGCGCCCAATCGTAGCTTGTGTCGTGGCTCACGCTGCTGATCGGCTTACCGTCGAGCGCACGCCGATGCGGCGCGTTCAAGGTCGACCACGCCCGCAACGTCGTGCTCCAGTCATGAGAAATCTCGCTCAACACGGCAAGGCGCGCACGCACGTCTTCGCCACGCTTGTGATCGTGCGTGGCCGTGGCGAGCATCGCGTGAGGAAAGCGCTGCGAACGTTCGAGATTCGCCGCATGAAATTGCGCGACCGACAGAGCAAACTCGCCCGGGTCCGAGCCGACTTCGTTGCGCGATAGCAAGCGTCCATAGCGATAGCACGCTGTATCTTCAATCGCCTTTGCGGCGACGGGTGCGGTCAATTGCGAAAACAGCGTCTGCGCAGTGCGCCGCGCGGAACCTGCTTGACTTGGCGGGGCGCCATTCGAACCTTGCTGTTGCGATTGCGCATTGCCGCGTGCGTTCGGCACCTCTTCAGCACTGCCGCCAAGCCACGCGTTCACGCGGTCGAGCACCACGTAGTCCGCGCGCGAAAGCGTCTCTCTCGCGCCTGCTAGCGCCTGCTCGAAATACACGTTGTCGGCAGCGCTGCGCAGCCCGTTCTGTGGATAGACCCGATACACCGGAAAATGCACGACCAGTTCGGCCAGCACGCGCCGCAGCGCGGTGAAGGTGAAATCGCGCGTGGTCAGCGAATCACGGGCAATGCGGTGCAGCGCGCGCGCCGCGCGGTCCAGTTCCGCCGAGAGGTTCTCCGCGAGAATCTTGCGTCGCGCGGCCAGGGCTTCGTCGGCGAAGCGCGGGCTGCGGCCGGTGAGTTCGGCCCACGTCTGCGCGAGCGGCTCGGCGCCGGCCGGATCGTGCAGCAGCGCGCCCACGTCGTTCATGAAATCGTAGCCGGTCGTGCCGTCGACGGGCCAATCGTCGCGCAGCGGCTCGCCACGGCTGAGAATTTTTTCGACGACCACATACGGCGCGGTGTCGCGCAATTCGGTGAGGCGCTGCCGCAGGCGCTGGCAGTACTCGCGCGGTTCAGCGAGACCGTCCACGTGGTCGATCCGCAAACCATCCACCACACCTTCCTGATACAGACGGAAAATCAGCGCGTGCACGGCCTCGAACACTTCGGGCCGCTCCACGCGCACGCCGGCCAGCGTCGAAATGTCGAAGAAACGTCGCCAGTTCACTTCGTCCGAAGCGGTGCGCCACCACGCGAGGCGGAAGTGCTGCCGTTCGATCAATCGATGCAAACGGTCACGCGTCACCGGGTCCGCGGGCGAATACGATTCCAGCACCAATTCGATCGCTGAGCTGCCGCTTTGCGCGACGAATTCGCGCAGCATGTCGCGTCCTTCGCCGGCGCGCGGCTGATCGGCAGGCTGCGTCGTCAGGCCCTGGAAACGTTCGGCCAGTGCGGCGAGATCGGCGCGGTCCGCGCTTTGCAGAATCGCCGCGTAGTCGATTGGGCACACCGGAAACATATGCGGCCCGTAGCCGATATAAAAGCGCCCGCTGTCGGCCGCAAAATGCAGCGCAATCCGGCCGGCCGCGAGTTCCTCGCCGTACGGCGCGCCGAGTGCCGGCGCCAGCACCTTGCCGCGCAAGGCCGGATCGGGCGAATGCCAGTCGACATCGAAGTGGCGAGCGTACGCGCTGTGCCGGCCCCATTCGAGGATATCGAGCCACCAAGCGTTGCTCGAACCGCCGACTCCCATGTGGTTCGGCACCACGTCGACGATCAACCCCATGTTGTGCGCGCGCAGTTTATCGGCGAGGCGTTTCAAGCCCGCTTCGCCTCCGCATTCAGCGTTGACCTGGGTGTAGTCGACGGTATCGTAGCCATGCATCGAACCCGGCTCGGCGGTGGTGATGGGCGACGCGTACACGTGGCTGATGCCGAGCGCGGCGAAGTAGTCGACATGCTTTGCGGCATCGTCGAAGGTAAAGCCTCGATGGAACTGGAGGCGAAGCGTGGAGCGCGGGACGGTCATGGCGTATCAGGCTCCGAAGAAACGTTGGAAGCAGCAGGAACGGTGGCGCCGCGGCGCGCGCGGTCGACCGCCAGCAGGCGATCGCTGAAGGTGCCGTCCTCGAACAATGCGTCGATGGGCAAGATCACGCGGCGGCGCCAGTTCGGATGCTCGTCGATCGAGCCGGGCAAATTCGGCTGCTCGACCAGTGCGAGCAAATCTTCGAGCGGGAAAGTGACGAGCGGCCCGGGCGTGGCGGCTACGAAGGCGAGCGCTTCATCCACGGGCGCCTTGTCGGGCGGCGGCGCGTCCACGTCCGGCGCGGCGACGCCGGCTTGCTGGAACGCGCGCCATAACAGCGCGCGATCGGCGGCGCGTTCTTCCTGTGCCACTTCCTCCGCGTCGCGGCCATCGGCGCGCGCCATCGTCTGACCGATCCGGTTGCGCCACGTGATGTCGCTGCCGCGCCACCAGCCCGCCACGGTCGGCAGATCATGGGTCGTGGTGGTGCCGACAGCGTTGCGGTCCCACGCCTGCGGCGGCTTGAAGCCCCTGCCGCCTTCCGCGCCTTCGAACCACAGCACGCGAATGCCGGCGAGACCGTGCTCGTCGAGCCGCTCGCGAAAACCGGGCGGCACAGTGCCGAGATCTTCGCCGATCACGATCGCGCGATGCCGCCATGATTCGAGCGCGATCAGCCGCAGCAGGTCTTCGAGCGGATAGCGCAGATAGGCGCCGTTGCGCGCGCTCTCGCCCTCGGGCACGAGCCACAGGCGCCGCAAGCCGAGAATGTGGTCGATGCGGATGCCGCCCGCATGCGCGAACGCCGCGCGCAGCATGTCGATGAATGCGGAGAAGCCCTGCGTGCGCATCGCGCGCGGCGAGAAGGTGGTGAGCCCCCAAGCCTGTCCGGCCTGGTTGAACAGATCGGGCGGTGCGCCCACTGAAATACCTTGCAGCATGTCGTCGCGGTACGACCATGCATGGCTGCCGGCACTATCGCACCCGACGGCGAGGTCGGCGATCAGGCCGACCGCCATGCCGGCGTCGCTCGCTGCATGCTGCGCGTGCGACAAGCCCTTGGCGGCGAGCCATTGCAGAAACAGATGAAAGTCGACTTCATGCCGATGCGCTTCGGCAAAGGCTTCAACTTCCGGACTGCGCGGATCGCGCAACGCCTCGGGCCAGTTGCGCCAGTGGCCATTGCCGCCCTCCTGAGCCAACTGCACCGCCTGCAGCGCTTCGAAACGCGCGTGGTCTTCGAGCGCACGGCCGGCACGTTCGCAGAAACCATGAAATTCGAGCGCACGCGGCGTGTCGTGCGCGCGCTCCTGGGTGCAGAAGTTCTCGTACAGCGCGCGCAAAACCTTCAGCTTCAGCACGACCGCGTTCGGCCAGTCGATCAGCGGCAAGTCTTCGAGTGCCGGCCATGCTTCGGTGGCCCGCGCGACCTCAAGCGCGGCGCGCGCGGCTTCGGCGCCGAACACCGCGGTGGGGTCGATATGCGTGACGTTCAACCACAAACGCGACGACGGCGAATACGGACTGAAGCGATTCGGCTCGGCACTGAACATCGCGTGCGTCGGACTGACGGCGAGCGCATGCGCGCCACGCTTTGCGCTTTCAATCGCCATTTGCGCGAGGGCCGTATAGTCGCCGATGCCGCCATCGCCCGTGCGGCGCAAGCCGTATAACTGCGCGGCGATACCCCACAACAGCGGCGTTTGCGTCGTGGTGCCGTCGTGCAGCGTGCGCCATGCATCGGCGACGGTATAGCAGCGCGACGGCGCGACGGCCAAAGTCATGCGTTGTTCGTTGATCACCAGCGTGTGATAGCCGGGCTCGTCGATCGGTGTGAGCAACGCTTCCTCGCCTTTAGGCGCCGTGAAGCGACCGTCGATGATCGAGCCGCTTTCGAGTTCGATCCGGTAGTGACTGCCGGATTTGATCGCCGCGGCAGGCAGCGCGATGCCGCGCTCGACCTCCGCCGTCATCAGCGGGGGCAGTTTGCGGCCGGACAGTTCCGCTTCGAGCGCGGCGGCGCTGTGCCGGATCTGCGTGGCGTTACCGCACGGTAAACCCATCCGGTCGAGCAGCACGGCGAGTGTGCTCTCGGGTACGTGTTGCGTCGAATGGTGCGCATCCCGCCACTCGACTTCGAAGCCAGCGCGCGTGGCAAGGGTCACGATCGTATCGTTTGGACGGCGGGTGGCACTCACGCGTTGTGCTCCTGTTGGCCGGCGATGCGGGCATCGTGGCCGATGGCATAGTCGCTGACGTCGCCGGTCACCCACGCGACGAACGCGAATGATGGCAACACCTTGGCGTCGATCTGCTCCCGCACGCGCGGCGGTGTTTCGAAAATCACTTTGCCGGCAGGCAGATCGGGGAACGCCACGTTCTCCTTCGAGAGATTCAACGCAATCGACAAGGTTTCGCCGTCGGTGAGTTTCCAGCGGGCAATCAGCGCATTGGCGTCGCCGCCGTTTGTGGCGGTCAACACGGTCGAGCCACACGCTTTGGCATGTTTCAGACGCGGCGTGATCAGCTTCGCCCGCACGGCGAGCGCGGATTTGTAGAAGTGCATCCACTCGAGGCGGTCTTTCGCGCTGGCATCCGCAGCGGCGCCTTGAATGGGCTCAGGCGGCGACGAGGCTGTAAAGGTCTGCACGTCGTTCGGATCGGGAATCTGCGCGCGACGCTTTTCATCGCTGAACGCCGAAAAGCGTGCGAATTCGCGACGCCGCCCTTCGCGCACGGCGTCGGCGAGCTCGCCGGTGTAGTCGGTGAAAAACAGGAACGGCTGGGTCGAGCCGTATTCCTCGTCCATGAACAGCATGGGGATATGCGGCGACAGCAGCAGCAAACCGGTGGCGGCGCGCAAGGCATCGTCCGACGTCAGCTTGCGCAGGCGCTCGCCGAATGCGCGATTGCCGATCTGATCGTGATTCTGCAAGAACATCACGAACGAGGTGGGCGACAGATGCCGGCTTGCTTCGCCGCGCGGCGCGCCGTCGTGAATCGGCGACGGGTCGCCTTGATACGCGAAACCTTCCGACAACACGCGCGCAAGGCGACGGATCGGCTGATCCTCGTATGCGTGGTAATAGCCCTCCGTTTCGCCCGTCAGCAGAACGTGCAGCGTGTTGTGCGCGTCGTCGTTCCACTGCGCGTCGAAATGCGTTTCAAGCAGGCTCGCGCTGTTGTGTTCGTTTTCCAGCACCAGATGCACATGCCGGCCGTGCTGCACTTTTGCGCGGATATGGTCGGACAATTCGCGCAGCCATGCGTGATTGTCGATGGCATGCACCGCGTCGAAACGCAGGCCGTCGAGACGATATTCGTTGATCCAGTAGACAGCGTTGTCGATGAAGAAATCGCTCACTTCACTGCGGTCGAAATCGATCGCCGGGCCCCACGGCGTGTGCGTGCCTTCACGGAAAAACGAGCGGGCGTATTGGTGCAGATAATTGCCGTCCGGTCCGAAGTGGTTGTAGACCACGTCGAGAAATACCATCAGGCCGAGACCGTGCGCGGCGTCGATCAGCGCTTTCAGTTCTTCGGGGCGGCCGTACGCGGAATCGGGCGCATATGGCAGCACGCCGTCGTAGCCCCAATTGTGGCGGCCGGGAAAGTCGTTTAACGGCATGAGTTCGATGGCCGTCACGCCGAGCGCGACAAGCGTGGGCAGACGTTTCTGCACGCCCGCATAGCCGCCCATCGCGCCGACGTGCAACTCGTACAACACCGTTTCTTCCCACGGGCGACCGTGCCAGTTCGTATGTTCCCAGTGGTACGCGCGCGGGTCGATCACTTCGCTCGGCCCGTGCACGTCTTGCGGCTGGAAGCGTGACGCAGGATCGGGCACCGCATGCTCGCCATCGAGCCGGAAGCGATACAGTGTGCCCGCGCCGCTCTCGACGGTGGTTTCGAACCAGCCGTTGCCGGCAGGCGTCATGTCGTGCGCGCCCTGGGCCGGTCCGTTTTCGATCTCCACCTGGACCGTCTTGCACGAAGGCGCCCAGAAACGGAACCGCGTGCGCGGCTTCGCGCCCGTAGCGCCTAGCAACTGTGCGCTGAACGGCAGGCAATGCGCGTGATGATGCGCGTGAGGATCAATCGGACATTCGGACATGATTCATCACCATTCGATATGACTTTCGCCTACGTGGTCGGCGACGTATCGCTGCTCGGCGGATGCGCACCCGGATCGGGCGGCAGCGCGGTCAACAGCCGCGGCCCGTGCTGCGCGCCGGCTTTCCAGCCCGCCTGCCAATCCGCTTCGCCAATGGGCTGCGCCGCCAGCATCACGAGGCTATGCGCGGCCACTTCGACCTCCGGCACTGCCAACCGATGCGGCGCGCTTTCCGGCTCAGCCGTATCTAGCAGCACATGCCATTCCAGGTGTGGCGCGGGCGGTGTGAAACGCCGTGTTTCGTCCGCAGCATTGAGCATCATCAACAATACTTCCGTTTCGTTATTCAAGCCTGGACCCGCGCGCCGCAGCGTGAACGCGCGGCCTTCGGGGTCCTGCCAGGCTTCGATAGTGAGCGGATCGCCGTGTTCATCGAACCAGCCGACATCGAACAGGCCCGGCAAGACTTCGCGATCGCCGAACAGAAAGCGCGTTTCGCGCAGCAGCGGATGCTGTTTGCGCAGCGCGATCACGCGCGCGACGAACGTGGTCATCTGACGGCCGTCGGGCGACTCCGCGCGCTCCCAGTCAAGCCATGATAGTTCGTTATCCTGGCAGTACGCATTGTTGTTGCCGTTCTGCGTCCGCAGCGATTCGTCGCCTGCCAGCACCATGGGTGTGCCGAGCGCCATCAGCAACGTGGCGATCAGCGAGCGGGCCACGCGTTTGCGGGTTTCGAGGAGGACCGGATCGTCGGTCGGGCCCTCTACACCCCAATTGCGACTACAGTTTTCGTTGTGGCCGTCGTTGTTGTCTTCGCGATTGGCCTCGTTGTGCTTGTGCTCATACGCGGTGGTATCGGCGAGCGTAAAACCGTCATGCGACGTGACAAAGTTGACCGATGCCCACGGTTTCCTGAAACGCCGGTTGAACAGATCCGCGGAACCGGTGAGACGCGCGGCAAGATCGGGACGCAGGCCCGCGTCACCGCGCCAGAAGCGGCGCACTGTATCGCGGAAACGATCGTTCCATTCGGCGAAGCCCGGTGGATGGTTGCCGAGTTGATAACCGCCAGGGCCGATGTCCCATGGCTCGGAAATCAGCTTGCGTTGCGACAGGATCGGATCCTGGCGCAACGCGTCGAAGAAACCGGAGCCGGGATCGAAACCATGCTGCTCGCGGCCGAGCGTCACGCCGAGATCGAAACGGAAGCCGTCGATATTGAACTTCGTCGACCAGTAGCGTAGCGAATCCATCACCATCTGCAGCACGCGCGGATGCGGCAGGTTCACGGTATTGCCGCAGCCGGTGTCGTTGATATGGTGGCGTTCGTCGCCGGGAATCAGGCGGTAGTAGCTCGCGTTGTCGAGGCCGCGCCATGAGACGGTCGGCCCCATCTCGTTGCCTTCGCAGGTGTGGTTGTAGACCACGTCAAGAATCACTTCAATGCCGGCCGCATGCAACTGACGAACGGCGATGCGCATTTCATCGAGCCGGTGCGAACTCAGATACGACGGCTCCGGTGCAAAAAATGCCGCGGTGTTGTAACCCCAGTAGTTGCGCAGGCCGCGCTCCACCAGAAAGCGGTCGTTCAGAAACGCATGCACGGGCAGCAATTCGACGGCGGTCACGCCGAGCTTCAGTAAATGCTCGATGAATTCCGGCGACGCGAGCGCGGCAAACGTGCCGCGTTCGTGCTGGCGCAAATCGGGGCGCAACATCGACACGCCGCGCACATGCGCCTCGTAGACGACGGTTTCGCCCCAAGGCACATTCGGGCGCTTGTCGTGCGACCAGTCGAAGGCTTCGTCGATCACGACGCACTTCGGCATGGCCGGCGCCGAATCGCGCCGGTCGATGGACAGGTCGGCGCGATTCGAATGCACACGGTAACCGAATAGCGCATCGGACCAGCGAAACTGCCCGACCAGTTTGCGCGCATACGGATCGAGCAATAGTTTGTGCGGATTGAAACGATGTCCGTGCTGCGGCTGGTACGGCCCATGCGCACGAAAGCCGTATGCCGTGCCGGGGTGCGCATTGGGCAAATAGCCGTGCCAGATTTCGTCGGTGCATTCGGGCAGCGTGAAGCGCCTGATCTCCTTGCGGCCGGTGGGATCGAACAGGCAAAGCTCGATTTTCTGCGCATTCGCCGAGAACACCGCAAAGTTGACGCCGAGGCCATCCCAGCTAGCGCCGAGCGGATAGGGCGAGCCGGGCAGAAGCCGGTCGGGCATTGCATGCGACATGATTCCCCTTCCTTGTTCTGTTTTATGAACGCTATCGTGGGACTTCATGCAACGGGCGCGCGGCCTGGCCGCCGCGCGCCCGTCTTACAACACTTCTATCAATCTGCGCGCAAAACGATCGTTGCCAAAGGTGGCAGCGTCAGCGCAGCGGAATGCGGCCAGCCGTGGCTCAAGACGTTGTCGGTGTGGATCAGCCCGCCATTGCCCATGTTCGAGCCGCCGTACACGCCGGCATCCGTATTCAGCACTTCTGTCCAGCGGCCGCCGCGCGGCATCCCCATCCGGTAACCGACCCGCGGCACCGGCGTCATATTGCACACCACCACCAGTTCGCGGCCTTCGCCATCGGTGCGGCGGTAGGCATACACGCTGTTGCCGTTGTCGTCGCCAACTAGCCATTGGAAGCCGCCCGGCTCGCTGTCGAGCAAATGCAGCGCGGGCTCATGGAGGTACAGATGGTTCAGGTCGCGCACGAGCTTCTGCACACCGTGATGGTTCGGATCGTCGAGCAGATGCCAGTGTGGCGACGTGTCGTGATCGAATTCCGCCATCTGGCCGAATTCGCCGCCCATGAACAGCAGCTTCTTGCCCGGATGCGTCCACATGAAGCCGAAGTACGCACGCAGGTTGGCGAATTTCTGCCACCGGTCGCCGGGCATCTTGCCGAGCAGCGAGCCTTTGCCGTGTACCACCTCGTCGTGCGAGAGCGGCAACACGAAGCGCTCGGAATATGCGTACACCATCCCGAAGGTCATCATGTGGTGATGGTATTGGCGGTAGACCGGATCTTCTTCCATGTAGTGCAGCGTGTCGTGCATCCAGCCCATGTTCCACTTGAACTGGAAGCCGAGGCCGCCGTCTTCGAGGTGTGCAGTCACGCCCGGCCACGCGGTCGATTCCTCGGCGATCGTGATCGCGCCCGGCACGCCCGGCACATAGCCGACTTCATGATTCAGCCGCTTCAGAAATGCGATCGATTCGAGATTTTCGCGCCCGCCGTGGATGTTCGGCACCCACTCATCGGCGGCGCGCGAATAGTCGCGATACAGCATTGAGGCGACCGCATCCACACGCAGGCCGTCGACGTGATAGCGCTTCAACCACGCGAGGCCCGATGCCACCAGGAACGCGCTCACCTCGTTGCGGCCGAGGTTGTAGATCATCGTGTTCCAGTCCTGGTGATAGCCTTCGCGCGGATCAGCGTGCTCGTAGAGCGGCGTGCCGTCGAAATCGATCAGGCCATGCGCGTCGTTCGGAAAGTGCGCCGGTACCCAGTCGAGAAGCACGCCGAGGCCGGCCGCGTGCGCCTTGTCGACGAACAGGGCGAACTGCTCGGGCTTGCCGAAGCGTGCCGAAGGCGCGAACTGTCCGAGCGGCTGATAGCCCCACGAACCGCCGAACGGATGCTCGGCGATCGGCATGAACTCGACATGCGTGAAGCCCATGCTTTTCACGTACGGAATCAACCGGTCCGCGAGTTCTTCCCACGTGAGCCCGCGCTGGCCCTCTTCGGCGACGCGCAGCCACGATTCGGCATGCACTTCGTAGATCGAGATCGGCGCGCGCGGGGTCTGTTTGGCGGCGCGCGACTGAATCCAGTCGTGATCGGTCCATTCAAACTGCTCGATCTCCTCGACATGTGCGACCACCGATGCGGTGCCTGGTGGCAATTCCGTCTGCATCGCACACGGGTCGGCCTTGAGCGGCAACGGATGGCCGTCACGGGCGAGCAATTCGTACTTGTAGCGCGTGCCCGGGCCGACGCGCGGCACAAACAATTCCCACACGCCTGCCTGATGGCGCAGCCGCATCGGATGACGGCGACCATCCCACGAATTGAAGTCGCCGACCACCGAGACGCGCCGCGCGTTCGGCGCCCAGACGGCGAAGCGCACGCCTGGCACGCCGTCCACTTCCATCGGACGCGAGCCGAGGCATTCGAGCACCGCGTACGGGTCGCCACCGGCCAGACGGCCCAACGGCTCGTCGCCGAGAACGGGGCCGAACGAATACGTGTCTTCGATTTCCTGCACGGTGCCATGCCAGTCGATGCGCAGGCGATAGGGCGCGGAAGACGTGATGCGGCCGGCAAACAGCCCCGGCCTGAGTTGCTCGAGCTCGCCGAGCATTGCGCCGTTGGTGCGTGAAATCACGGTGACGTGCCTGGCGTTCGGCAACAGCGCGCGCACCACCGGACCCGCGTCCGTCCGATGCATGCCGAGCTGCGAGAAAGGATCGGGGTGACGCGCTTCAACGAGCGCGTCGATATCGAGTGTTTGGAGGCCTGCGGCCGGATCGTGCTCACTCATAGTCGCCCTCGGCCGGATTAGGCGATGCGGCGGCGTTTGGCGCCTGGGTTGAAGGATCGTGCTGCGGATTGCCGGTGTCACCGAGCAAGCGGCTGGTGAGCGAGGCGAGGCCGCGTACCGGCAAACTGAGCCACGTTGGACGATTCGCCGCCTCGTAACGGATTTCATAAGCGGCTTTCTCGATCAGGAACAGATCGAGCAAGGCCTGTTCGGCTTCGGGCGCTACCAGCGGCGTCGGCGAATCCGCGATGGCGGCGCGGTATTCCTTGAGGAACGTCTCGGTAGCATGCGCACGGAAACGGTCGAAGAGCGCGCGCTTGCGATCGGCAGTTTGCTGTGGCGCACTTTCCATCGTGGACTGCGCCGCGGCGCTCGCATACGACAGCGAGCGCAACAAGCCGGCCACGTCGCGCAACGGATTCGACTTCTGACGCCGTTCCTCCAGCGTACGCGCGGGTTCGCCTTCGAAGTCGATCAGATACGCGTCGCCCTGCGCGACCAGCACCTGACCTAGATGGAAGTCGCCGTGAATGCGGGTACGCAGCGCACCCGCATCGCCCGACACCAGCTTGCTGACCGCAGCGACCAGCGCGGCGCGACGGTCGATCAGGCTTTGTGCCAATGCCTGGGTGTCCGGATCGCTCATCTGTTCGATGCGCGGCGCGAGCAGATCGAGCGCGCCGGCGAGCATGGCTTGCGTGCCGGCGACCCACGCCTTCACCTGCTCGGCGCTGGCGAGTTCCGGTGCGAATGCCGGGTCGTCGGAAGGTGACGCAAGCGCCATGTGCAGTTCGCCAAGCCGCTTACCAATGGTGCCGGCCAACGCGCTGTAGCCTTCCATGAGAATCGTTTCGTTGTCGCGGTCCGGCGATTGCCCGTCCGTATCGACGGCGATCGCGAGTTCGTCCACCGAGCGGCGCAGGTAGTCCAGCGACCAGTTCCAGGCGTCGCCCTGATTGTCGATATAGCCTTGCAAGATAGCGAGTGTATGCGGCACGCCTTCGGGATCGACGCGCACCACTTCACCATACAGCGGTGCGGTGTTCGCGTAGCCGAGCTGGGTCAAATAGCGGCTGATTTCCGCTTCCGGATGAACGCCGCTCACCAGGCGCCGCACCAGTTTCAACACCGCGGCATCGGCGATGATCAGCGAGCTGTTGCTTTGCTCGGCCGCCAGCCAGCGGATTTCGGGCCGCTCACCGATATCATTGAGTTCGGAGAAACGCTCGGTGGGGAGGAACTTGATCTCGCTCTTCTGTACGGTCGGCACGACCGCGCGTTCGCGCAGCTTGCGCATCACGCCATGAGCGAAGATGGGCAGCGCGAACGCGTCCGTCAGATGACCGACGTTGCGGCCGCGGCGCACGCGCGCCAAGGCGAGTTGCATGAACAGCGGCGTGGTGGTCTCGCCGCCCCACGTGATCGCGATGGGCACGACGTAGCGTTCGGTGTGATCGCCCACGTCGGCTTCGATTTCGGTGAACGCGAAACCGCCGTTGGGGATCGTCGTCAACGCGGCGAGGCGCACCGCGTGCATCTTCTGATCCTTCGAGGCAAACCAGCGGCGTCGGCTCAGCCAGGACGGCAGCACTTCGGATTCGAGCAGGCGGACGTTTTCCGGTGTCGGGCCGACCTGACCCTCGCGGATCACGATCGTGACGAACTCGGGCAGCGGTTCGGAATGCGCTTGCGCCCATGTCGGACGCTGGCCACTAGAGCAGAGCATGAACCACAGGAAACCGTACGGCGGGAAGGTCAGCAGATAAGTGAGCTGGCCGATTGCCGGGAACACGGAATCGGCAGTCATTTCGATCGGCACCGAGCCGTTGAATTCGGATAGATCGAGTTCAACCGCCTGCGGTGCGCGCGACAGGTTGGCTACGCACAATATTGGCGGCTCGCCTGGCAGTTCGCGCAGATACGCAAGGATCTTGCGGTTTTCCGGCTTCAGGAATCGGATTGTGCCGCGTCCGAAAGTTTGTTTCGCACGGCGCGTGGCGAGCATGCGCCGGGTCCAGTTCAGCAGCGAATGCGGATCGCGGCTTTGCGCTTCGACGTTGACGGCGTCGAAGCCGTACAACGAACCCATCACCGGCGGCAGCACTAGTTGTTCAGGATCGGCGCGCGAGAATCCGCCATTGCGATCCGACGACCATTGCATCGGCGTGCGCACGCCGTCGCGGTCGCCGAGGTGGATGTTGTCGCCCATGCCGAGTTCGTCGCCGTAATAGATCACGGGCGTGCCGGGCATCGACAGCAGCAGCGAATTGATCAGCTCGATGCGACGGCGATCGCGCTCCATCAGCGGTGCGAGGCGGCGGCGAATGCCGAGGTTCAGGCGCGCGCGGCGATCGCTCGCATAGGTGTTCCACAGGTAATCGCGCTCTGAATCCGTGACCATTTCGAGCGTCAGTTCATCGTGATTGCGCAGGAAAATCGCCCACTGGTTCGTTTCCGCAAGATCCGGCGTCTGCCGCATGATGTCGGTGATCGGAAAGCGATCCTCGCTCGCGATCGACATATAAATGCGCGGCATCAGCGGGAAGTGGAACGCCATGTGGCATTCGTCTTCGTCGCCGAAATATTCCTTCACGTCTTCCGGCCACTGGTTCGCTTCGGCGAGCAGCATCCGGTTCGGATACTCGGCGTCGATCGTTGCGCGGATCTTCTTCAGCACCGCGTGCGTTTCAGGCAGGTTCTCGTTATTGGTGCCTTCGCGTTCGACCAGATACGGCACCGCGTCGAGCCGCAGCCCGTCGATGCCCATGTCGAGCCAGAAGCGCATCACCTGCAGCACTTCCTTCAGCACGGCCGGATTGTCGAAGTTCAGATCGGGCTGGTGCGAGTAGAAGCGATGCCAGTAATAAGCGCCCGCGACCGGATCATGGGTCCAGTTCGACGGTTCGGAATCGATGAAGATGATCCGCGTTTCCTGGTACTTCTGATCGGTTTCGGACCACACGTAGTAGTTGCGATGATTCGACCCCGGCTTCGCGCGACGGGCGCGTTGAAACCACGGGTGTTGATCGGACGTGTGGTTGATCACCAGCTCCGTAATCACGCGGATGCCGCGTGCGTGCGCTTCCTGAATGAAGCGCTTCACGTCCGATAGTTGGCCGTAGTCCGGATGCACGTTGCGGTAATCGGCGATATCGTAGCCGTCGTCGCGCCGCGGCGACGGATAGAACGGCAGCAGCCAGATCGCATTCACGCCGAGTTCGGCAATGTAGTCGAGCTTCGCGATCAGGCCCGGAAAATCGCCGACGCCGTCGTTGTTCGCGTCGAAGAATGACTTGATGTGCACCTGATAAATGATGGCGTCTTTATACCAGAGCGGATCGTCGCTGAGCGCGGCGGGTTTGCCGCGCCGCGATGTCCGCGCTTTCGCCGCGCCGCTGGCGGCTGTACTCGTGTGGGTCTGCGACGTGCTTTGGGCTGGATCTTCACGCTTCATGTCGCACCTTCCGTAGGGGTTGGGTTGCCAGCGTCGTCTGCGTGATAGTCGCTGTCGGCATCATCCGGGCGTTCAGCGGGTAGGCCGCCGAGCGGCGCGATGCGCCAGATCGAAAACGGTTGGCCTGAACCGAGGCGGACGTGCTGCCAGCGGCCGTGCCATTCGAAACGCGCACCGGTCATCTGATCGGTCACTTCCAGCGCGCCATGGTCGTGCAGATTCCAGTGGTTGAAAGTGTCCCACGACAATTCGATATCCGCGCCCTGTTCGTTGAACGGATCGAGATTGATCGCCACCAGGATCACGTTGTCGCGTGCTGCGGTCGCTTTTTCGAAGAACAGGATGTTGTCATTGTGCGCCGTGAGTAACGTGAGGCCGAGATGCGTTTGCAATGCCGGGTTTGCACGGCGAATCCGGTTCAATGCAGTGATCTCGCCGACGATGTTGCCGGGCCGGTTCCAGTCCCATGCGCGCAGTTGATACTTTTCGGAGTCGAGATATTCCTCGCTGTTCGGCAGCGCAGCGGCCTCGCACAATTCGAAACCGCTATACAAGCCCCATAAACCGGCGAGCGTGGAGGCCAACGCGGCCCGAATCAGAAAGCCCGAACGCCCTGACGACTGCAAATGCCGCGGGTTGATGTCCGGTGTATTGACGAAGAAATTCGGCCGGTAGAAATCACGCGCGCTGGTTTGCGTGAGTTCGGTCATGTACTCGATGAAGTCGCGCTTCGACTCGCGCCACGTGAAATACGTGTACGACTGCGAGAAGCCGATCTTGCCGAGCCGGTTCATCATACGCGGCCGCGTGAAGGCTTCGGCGAGGAAGATCGTGTCGGGATAGCGCGAGCGCACATCGTCGATCACCCATTCCCAGAACGGCAGCGGCTTGGTGTGCGGATTGTCCACACGGAAAATGTGCACGCCCGCCTCGATCCAGAACAGGAAGACGTCGCGCAGCGCGAGCCACAAATCGGGCTTGGCGTCGTGCGCATAGAAGTCCGGATTGACGATGTCCTGGTACTTCTTCGGCGGATTTTCCGCGTAACGCAGCGTGCCGTCGGGGCGCCAGGCGAACCACGTTGGATGCTCCTTCAGCCACGGGTGATCCGGCGAGCACTGGATCGCGAAGTCGAGCGCGATTTCGAGGCCGTGCGCGTGGGCGGCGGCCAGCATCTGCTTGAAGTCGTCGAGCGTGCCGAGTTCGGGATGCACGGCGGTGTGGCCGCCCTCGACCCCACCGATCGCGTACGGGCTGCCGACATCGCCCGGCTGTGCGGTCAGCGTATTGTTGCGGCCTTTGCGATTGGCGACGCCGATCGGGTGGATCGGCGGGAAGTACAGCACGTCGAAACCCATGTCGCGGATGCGCGGCAGTTTCGTGACGACGTCAGCGAAGGTGCCGTGACGCGATTCGTCGTCGCTCATCGAACGCGGGAAGATTTCGTACCAGCTTGCAAAGCCTGCCGCGGTGCGTTCGGCGTCGATCTTGTAGACGATTGGATCGCGGCTCAGGAACGGGCGGTGGCGCGCGGCGGTCATCGCCTTCGCGGTGGTCGGCGCGAGCAGCAGTGCGAGCTTGGCCTCGGGATCGGCCTTGGTGAAGACCTTGACGATATGTTCGAGCGGCTCGCCTATCGTACCCTCCGCGCCTTCCGCGGTTTCCACTTCGGCGAGCACCAGGGCGAACAGATGCGTGGCTTCGTCGAGTTCGAGTTCGACGGTTTGGCCCGCCTTCAGCTTCTTCTGAATATGCTCGACCAGCGACGCAAAGTCGTCGCGCCATGCGATCACGGTGAACTCGTGACGGCCCATGCGCTCCAGCGGAATGCGCGCTTTCCAGATATCGAGGCCGGCCGGCTGTGCGGGGCTCATCGGTACTTCGTGCCAGGCGGTTTCGTCAGCGGCGCGCCAGACGACGGCGGCGGCGATCTTGTCGTGGCCTTCCGCGAAGATCGCGGCGGTGACTTCCGCGCGCTCGCCCACCGTGCGCTTGGCGGGGAAGCGTCCGTTATCGACCGAGGGTGTCACGCTCTCGATCGCCACGCGCGGCGCGCCGATCGCTTCGAGCACGGTCTTGCGGCCACTGCGCTTGCTGTTCGCCTTGTCGATAGGCGGCGCGAGACGGATCGGTTCATCGGCGACCCCGCGGAACAAACTGACGGCGCCGGGTGCGAGCGTGAACGGCGTCAGCGTGGCGGGCGTGGCATGCGCGGACGCGTCGAGCGGGACGAAGCGCGTGAAGTTGCCCGGTACGCCCGTGAGGAAGCGGGCTGGATCGACGCGCACAGGCGCACCGAGTTCGGGGTTGATGGCGATCAGGATTGCTTCGCCGGCGTCGCGCAGATCGGGTGCGTCGGCGCGCAGCAAGACGGCCGCGGGCGCGCCGGGCCCGCTTAGCGGGCGCAATTCGCCGTTGGCATGCAGCGTTTTTGTATTGCGCGCCACGTCGTTCACATGGCTGATCTGTTCCGAGAGATCGAATCGCTTCGACCGGCAGGCCAGCGCAAACTGCGCAACGTCGCCGCGCGTCTGCGACATGGGCTCGGTGATGCCATATTCGAAGCCCATCGGCATCATCCAGCCGGTGCCGGTCGAGGCCGACGCGAACAGCGCGCGCCGGTAGGCCCGCTCGACGATGGCGGCGTCGTGCGCATCGCTGAGATCGGCAGCGAGGCGGGTGCCGTAAGGCGCTTCGGGAAACGCGATGGGTGCGGCGATGCGGGCGAGCGCGGCATGCTCTTCCACCATCCAGCCGGCGCGGAAGTCCCACCAGCGCACTGACGAGAACACACTGTCGAAGCCCGCGCCAGCGAGGCCGAGCAGATCGCCACGCGCGAGACCCGGCGTCGCGGCGAGGAAACGCACCTCAGGATGCTTTGCGCGAACCGCGTCGCCGAGTTGCCGCCAAACCGCGGCCGGCACGCGATGCGGCGAATCGAACCGGAAGCCGCCGACACCGGCGTCGGCCAGCGCCAGCAGTTGCTGCGTCCACCAGCCGACTAGCGCAGCGCTGCCGGCGGTGTCGTTGAAGTTGGCATACGCGACGTTGTCCTCGTGATGGACGTGGCGCGGATCGAGCCGCGCCTCTTCGGACTCGAATGGGTGGAACCAGCCGGCATGTTCGGCGTACAGCGCGCCATCGGCGGCCATCCGGTCGATCACCAGATCGACCAGCAAGGTCAGACCGTTCTGGCGTGCGGCGTGCGCGAGCGTACGGATCGCCTCCGTGGCGGGTTGCTGAGTCTCGAATGCCGGATGCAGCCGGCCGTGGTTGCCAACCACCTGTGCGTGACCCGCGCGGCCCGGCTCGAAGAGGCCGCCGATCAGCGCGTGATCGAAGCCCAGTCCGGCTGCGTGAGCGAACTGCGCAGGCCATGCATCGAGCGGCCCAACGAGAAGTGAATGGAAAAAGTAAATCCGCGGCGCGTACCCGTTTGGGGATTCCATCGGTCGTTTCCAGATTCGTCCTGCTGCGGTGTGGATGCAATTGACATGCGATCACAGCGCTCATTGGGCTTCCAGAGCCGGATACCGCGCGATGCGTGAAGCGAGGGCGCGTACTGGTCAATGTAGTGCAAAGATCGTCACGCCGCTGGCCAGTAAGGGGTGCTTTGACGCCAGGCGTCGATGGCACGGGGCCGGCCAGAACTATTCGCAAGACGCAGCAAACGTTGTGCCAGTGCGTTCTGGACTGAAGCGGAAGGGTGGCGGCGCGCGCGCCCTAAGGGGAGGCGCGACGGACGGCCGGACGCGGTGGGCGCGCGGTGGCGGGTGGCTTGCGTGTAAAACGGACGGGCCTCGCCCGGGTTTTACACGGGGTGGCGCGACGCGGGCGCGGGGGCCGCCGGGGCCGCAAAAGGCGAAGTGGCGGCCGGCGGGGCAAGCGTCGAGGGGAAAAGGCTTTTAAGGAAGCTCGGCGGGTCAGGAGCCGAGCAAGCCCGCTGCGATGTTCACGCACAAGCCGAGCACGGCGACGTTGAAGTAGAACGCCAGGATCGACTGCGCGAGCGCGGCACGGCGAATCGATCGTGAGCGCAGCACCACGTCTGAGGTTTGCGAGGCCACGGCGATGGTGAACGAGAAGTACAGGAAATCCCAGTAGTTCGGCTGGAGCTTGTGGTCGGGAAACAGCAGGGGGGTCTCCGCTGCATCCGGATCGTAGTAAAGCCGCGCGTAGTGCGATGTGAAAATGGTGGGGATCATGAACCAGGCGCCGAACATCGTGAGGCCGGTCAACAGGTAGTGCCATGCAGTCGAGGCGCCGGCCGTGCCCTTCGCCGAGGCCAGCTCGAGCACGATCGCGGCAATACTGGCGACCGTCGCGACGCAGATCACAACCAGCACCACTCCCGCGTTCTCGTCGTCGCGCTGCGCGAATTCGCGGACACGGCCTTCGTCGGCGGCGGCCATGTGCACCCACATGAGCAGGAGGTAGATCCACACCGCGGCATCCCAACCGGCCAGAACACGCACCATGGGGCGTGTGTGTTCAGGGGCCACCAGCGCTGCCACGAGGCCGACGGCGAGGCCGATCAGCATGCGGGGTCGATTGCGAAGAACCTGCGGATAATATTTTAGGAGCATGAGATATAGGGTGAAGGGCCGTCTGTGCCGCGGATTCTACTCGCGCTTCGGGCACCATTTGTCGAATGGGGGAATCACAGGCTATAGTCTTTCGCAACGGCCTTGCGGGCCGCTTTCAGTTGAAAGGCGATTGGCAGGCGGCGGGTTTTTCGCCGCGCGTGCCGCGCAGTCAGGCTGTTTTCACAAGGCTGTCATCGGCACAACGTAATGCGGCTCGCATCGGCATCATGCAGCCACACAAGACCGCTTAAGCGGCGCCAGACTAGGTTTGGGGTAGAGAAATCGACGCAGCGCGCCAACGGCATCACGCCACGGCGGCGTTGTCTGTTGAGAACAACTCACGATCAACTCACCATCTGGAGCCCCCATGACAGATGTTCCTGAGAATAAAGATGCGCACCATGACGTGACGCATCTGGCCAGGTTTCCGTCGCCAAAGTCCTCTTCGCCGCTTTCTTCGCCGGGATCCACTCGCTCATCTTCGCTGCATGCATCGTTTTCCGCCTCGCGCAGAGCCTGGGTGCTAGGCGCATGCGCAACGGCCGCGGCGCTCGCGTTTGCCGGGGCAGGCCGCTCGCTCTCGTGGATCGCGCCGGCGTTCGCTGACACCGCGCCCCCCGGTGGCGGACTCGATGCCTTCCTTGCGCTCTCGCAGCGTCTCACCGGTCACACGGGCTTCGACGCCGTGCTCGGCAAACGCGTCTACGACGCCCTCGCCAAATCCGACAGCCAGTTCTCCCAGAACGTCGCCGCGCTCAACACGTGGCTGCAAGGCCATGGCGGCGTGCCGTCCGATACGGTCACTCAGGCCTTGCAGGTCGATCAGCCGGCGCTCGCGAAATCCGTGAGCGCGATCATGCGCGCGTGGTATCTCGGTCTCGTGGGCGACATGCCGCATGTGGATGTGGTCGCTTATGAAAAAGCGCTGATGTTCGAGCCGGTCAAAGACGTGCTGACGATTCCGTCCTATTGCCGCGACGTGCCGTTCTACTGGACGCAGAAACCGGTGAGCGCCTGACCGATGTTCCTCTCACGCGTGCCTTGTCGTCGCATGGCCTGATTGAGCCGTTCGACGAAACGCCGGCACGCGAGATCAGCAAGCAAAGATAAGCCAGTAAATGAGGGCAACAATGGCAAACTCAAATTCCGCCGACATCGTCGTAGTCGGTTCGGGCGTGGCAGGTGGACTGGTCGCGCATCAAATGGCGCTGGCCGGCGCGTCGGTGATTCTGCTCGAAGCCGGGCCGCGCATTCCGCGCTGGCAGATCGTCGAGAACTTCCGCAATTCGCCGGCCAAGTCCGACTTCGCGACACCCTATCCCTCCACGCCTTACGCACCGCATCCCGAGTACGCACCCGCCAACAATTATCTGATCCAGAAAGGTGACTATCCGTACAACTCACAGTATGTGCGGCTGGTCGGCGGCACGACGTGGCACTGGGCTGCCGCTGCTTGGCGGCTGTTGCCGTCGGACTTCCAGTTGCACAAGCTGTATGGCGTGGGACGTGATTGGCCCTATCCGTATGAAACGCTGGAACCTTGGTATTCAGCGGCTGAAATGCAATTGGGCGTTTCCGGACCGGACAGCACGATCGATCTCGGTTCGCCGCGCTCCAAGCCCTACCCGATGAGCGCGTTGCCGCTCTCGTACATGGATCAGCGCTTTAGCGACGTGCTCAACGCACAAGGCTTCAAGGTGGTGCCCGAGCCGGTGGCGCGTAACAGCCGTCCGTACGATGCGCGGCCCACCTGCTGCGGCAACAACAACTGCATGCCGATCTGCCCGATCGCCGCGATGTACAACGGCGTGGTGCACGCGGAGAAGGCCGAACAGGCCGGCGCGAAGCTGATTCCCGAGGCGGTCGTGTACCGCGTCGAAGCGGACAACAAAGGGCTCATCACGGCCGTCCACTACAAGGACCCGAACGGCAACAGCACACGCGTGACCGGCAAGCTGTTCGTGCTCGCCGCGAACGGCATCGAAACGCCGAAGCTGATGCTGATGTCAACTTCCGACAAATTCCCGCACGGCGTTGGCAACAGCTCCGACCAGGTGGGCCGCAACCTGATGGACCATCCGGGCACGGGCGTCACCTTCCTCGCCAACGAACCGCTGTGGCCCGGACGCGGGCCGATGGAGATGACCTCGATCGTCAACTTCCGCGACGGCTCGTTCCGCTCCGATTACGCAGCGAAAAAGCTGCATCTGTCGAATGGCGTGCCGACCATGAGCGTGACCGCCGATCTGCTGAAACAAGGCCTCACCGGTGCCGAACTCGACCGGCAGATTCGCGACCGCGCGTCGCGCACGCTGAACATCAACAGTTTTCACGAGCATCTGGCGGAGCCGCAGAACCGCGTGGTGCCCTCGGCGGATCACAAGGATGCGCTCGGCATTCCGCAGCCCGAGATCTACTACTCGATCAACGATTACGTGAAGAAGAGCGCGGCGAACACGCATGAACTGTATGCGCAGATCGCCTCGCTGTTCGGCGGTGCCGAGGTCTCGTTCGATGATACTTTCGCGCCGAACAATCACATCATGGGTACCACCATCATGGGCAGCGATGCAGGCGATTCGGTTGTCGACGCGGATTGCCGCACACACGATCACTCGAATCTGTTCATCGCCAGCAGCGGCGTGATGCCGACTGCGGCCTCCGTGAATTGCACGCTGACGATCGCCGCCTTGTCGCTGAAACTGGCCGACAAGCTCAAGCGTGAAATCTGAGCCCTGAACGGAGAGCCACAATGACGAAGAACACCTCTCGCGTGCAGCCGGCCGATGCGCTTGTTCAGCGTGCGCGTCGTCAGCACTTCCGGGTGGCGACGCTGGCGGCCGTCTTTTCGCTGTTTGCGCTGTATGTCGCCTGGCACGAAGCGCATGGGCCGACCGCACGACATAACGACGAGCTGCCGATCACACAGGCCCACGCGGACAACGCTGCGCAACCGGACAATGCGGCGGCCACGCCGGCGGCGGCGACCAGCAGCGATCTCGTGAAACGCGGTGAATACCTTGCGCGCGCCGGCGATTGCGTCGCCTGCCACACCGCTGACAAAGCACGCCCGTTCGCGGGCGGCCTGCCGATCAACACACCGTTCGGTACGATCGTGACGCCGAACATCACGCCCGACCCAGATACCGGCATCGGCCAATGGAGCGACGCCGATTTTCTGCGCGCGATGCATGAAGGCGTTGGCAAGAGCGGCGAACGGCTCTATCCGGCGTTCCCGTACGCGGAATACACCAAGGTCACCGATCAGGACGTGCTGGCGATTCGCGCGTATCTGAACACGCTCACGCCGATCCACTACGCGCCGCCGAGCAACAGCCTGAAATTCCCCTTCAATCTGCGCTGGCTGATGGTGTTCTGGAACCTGTTCAATTTCGACGAAGGCCGCTTCGTGCCCGATCCGAAGCAAAGCGCCGAATGGAATCGCGGCGCGTATCTGGTCCAGGGTCTTGCGCATTGCGAGGAATGCCACACGCCGCGCAATTTCACGCAGGGCTTGAAGACGAGTTCGCGCTTCTCCGGCGCGGTGCAGGCCGGCTGGCATGCGTACAACATCACGTCGGACAAGACCAGCGGCGTGGGCAACTGGAGCGATGACGAGCTGGTGGCGTATCTGTCGACCGGCGCAGCGCCTGGTCGAGCCAATGCGGCGGGCCCCATGGCCGAGGTGGTGACCGACAGCACGCAGTATCTGACGCACGAGGACGTCCGCTCGATCGTCACGTATCTGCGCTCGGTGCCGCCGATCAACGGCGGCGAATCGCGTCCGCGCGACCAGTGGGGCAATCCCGCCGTCGACGATGTCACCGCGCTGCGCGGCACCAAGATCAATGCGGTGAACGGTGCGCAACTGTTCATCGCCAATTGCGCGACGTGCCATAACTGGACAGGTCAGGGTGTCGGCGCCAGCGCGCCGGGCGCGTATCCGTCACTGATTCACAACTCGGCGGTCGGCGCGAGCGACGCCAACAATCTGGCGATGGTGATCCTGCACGGCGTTAGCCGTACTACGAAACAGGCTGACGTGTTGATGCCCGCGTTCGGCACCCAGCTTACCGACGACCAGGTGGCGGCTATCACCAATTACGTCACCAAACAGTTCGGCAATCCGCAGTCCACGGTGACGGTGGATCAGGTCGCCAAACTGCGAACCCAGCAATAATGAGTGCGCGGCCGGCGCGTTTTCCGGTAAGTCCTGCCGGAGACGCGCCGTTCTTGCGTTGTTTCTACGTCATTCGAGCGATGCGAGACGTCAGGATAAGATAGGGAACGCGCATACGCACTTGCGGATGCCGCACTATCATGAGCGAATGGATTCCGTACTCGTCAACTCCGTTCAGCATCATCCGGCCAATCGGAGTGGCCGCGACTTTGTCGTCGGCGATTTGCATGGCTGTGTCGATGCGCTGCGCTATCTGCTGCGCGACATCGCGTTCGATCCGGCGCGTGACCGGCTCTTTTCGGTCGGCGATCTGGTAGACCGCGGTCAACATTCCGAAGAGGCTTTGGCCCTGCTCGACAAGCCGTGGTTTCACGCGGTGCTCGGCAATCATGAAGACACCTTGTGCGGCGTCGCCGATGGGCGCTTGCGGCGCCAGTGGTGGTATGGAATCGGCGGGATATGGGCGGCGAGTTTGTCCGACGAACGTTTGCAACACTACGCCGAACGTCTGCGGACGCTGCCGCTCGTACGCGTGGTCGGCAGCGGTAAGGAGCGCTTCAATATTCTGCATGCCGAATTCTTCGGCACGGACGCCGAACTCGACGCCGGGAATTTTTCCGCCGAAACGCGCCAGCAATTGCTGTGGGGGCGGGATCTGGCCTTGGGCAATGGCGATCCGCAGCGGCAGCATGGGCTTTCGCTGACCTATTGCGGCCATACGCCGATGCGCGACATCCAGCAGATCGGCTCGCAGATTTTCATCGACACCGGCGCGTTCGGGCCCGGTGGCAAGCTGACCATCGTGGAGCCGCAGGCGTTGCGGCGCTGGTCGATCTCGGTTGAGGCGGCGCGGGAGAGCGGGGCGGCGGCGCTGGCCCTGCCCTGATTGTTGCGAGTCTCTTAGCTCTTAGCCCACCTGATTGAGCTCGAACACGATATCGATGCTCGTGCCATTCCAGTTGTATTCCAGATACGCCGCGTGATGGCAGTCGCGTAGCAGCGTGGTTCTGAACGCGGCGAGGCACTCGCCTTCGTCATCCCGCACCGATGGATACACGATGCCCGGCGCACCACCCTCGCGCACGGCACGGCCGAGCGATTGTCCGGCGACATAGTCGTCGGGCGACAGCACCGCGAGATCGAGCGATGCGTCGTCGCGGATGTCGACCACGTTGCCTTGCGCCACGACGGTGTAGAGCCGCATCTGCTGCCGCATGGGTGGCTCGGCTGTCGCCTCCAGAAATTTCCCTGTGTGGTAGCGCGTCTCCGCGATCGCAGTGGCACGCGAACGGGCGCAATAGAACACGCCGTACGTGCCGTCCGAGAAACGGCTGCCGAGTGGATTCAGGTGTGTCAACGCGGCCATGATCGGCCCATAGCCCGGACCGAACCGGCGCTCTTCGCGTGGCACGAGATCGAGTTCGCCGACTTCGGTGCGCAGGCGGTCGTTGGTCATCGCTTCGAGCGCGTAGAGGGCGTCGAAATCTTCGGGCGATGCGACCCGGTCGAACAGATTGACGGCCGGAAAGCGCGTTGGAATCACGCGATACGCGGGCGACCAGTCGAGCGGCGCGTTGCGCCAGCGGTGCTGCCAATGCGGTTCTGTCACGCCCAGCCGCCTCGCATCGCGTCGAGATACTGGCGCACGGCCACGAGATCGCTGATGTTGCCGGCCAGCATGCGGTCCAGCGCGCGGCGGCCGCCGAACGGCGGCGCGCTGTTGGGGCGCTTGATCCAGGTGTCGGCGGCGCTGGGCTGCGGCAGCAGGATCTGCAGCGCCTTATAGATGCCGAGCAGCAGCGACAGGCGTTCCAGCGTGTCGCGCCCCAGACGTGCGGTTCCCGGCGCGGATTTCCATTTGAAGTAGGTGGAACGGCCCGGCGAGCCGAGCAACACGATCTGCTCTTCGGCGCTCAAATCCCAGTCTCGCGCGATGTTGAAGAACGCGCGCAGGCCTGCCGCCGACATTTCCGTAAGCGTGGGTTCCGAAACCGGCCGGCGGATGGGCGGTTCGGGCTGGGTGACGCGGGCGGCGTGAGCCATGATGGGGTGAGTCCTTATCTGTACTTGTTGTTGATATTAGTCTAAAAATGGATTTTTGCAAGAGAATATAATCCCGACTCGTTATGAAGTCGAAGATCAGGAGAAGCAGGAGATGTGGGTTCGAGCAGTAGCAACGGCAGTTGCAGTGTGGTGCGTGTCCGGGGCGGCAATGGCCGCTGGTTATGCGGAAGTGTGGAATCCGCCCGAGTCGACCGGGCATGCGGCGAAGCACGCAAAGAAAACGACGGGTGCCGCCAAGGTCAAGTCTATCGCCGGCGCGAAGGTGGGTTCGAAGCAGGCGGCGAAGGGGCAGCATGGGGCGCAACGGGTCGCGTCGGTGTCGAAGAGCGGTGCCAAGCCGGCAGCGCACGGCAGCGTGAAGAAGGTCGCCGCCAGGAATGTTGGCCACGGTGGCGTGGTGAAGGGCGCGGGCAAACCTAAGTCGAAGGCAGCGGTGGTGGCGCAGGGTAAGAAGCCGCACGCACAACTCGCTCAGGCGAAATCGGGGCAGGGCCGGATCATGCACGCCGACCTGGTTCAAGGCCATGCAGCGCATGCCAAGGTGGTCAATGTGACGGCGAAAACCAGCGTGGCCAAACCGGCCGTGGTTCACACGAAGGCGCCTGCCAAGGCCGCAAACGTAGCGGCAAGTCCCGCGGCGACCGCGCCCGCTAATCTGGCGACCGTCAGCAGCGGGTCGTTGCCGCCGATTCTCCACTGACCCTCTGTTCGATTCAGGCGGCGCGTTTGCGTTTGGCCTTGGTGCCCGGCGGACCCAGCGCCGTGCGGCCGAGTTCGACGATGCGCGCCGAGAGCTTTTCGAGGCGTGGCGACTGGACCTTCCAGGCGTGCCAGTACAACTCGACGTCGGTGGGCTGCTTCGGCGCAAGGTCGACCAGTTCGCCGCGCTCGACGGCATCGCCGAATTCCAGTTCGGGCACCATGCCATAGGCGAGGCCACGCTGGATCGCCATGTAGCGCGGCACTGGCGCGGGCACGTAGTGGCACGGATAAGCTTCCGGGGGCAGGCCGAAGCGCGTCTCGAGAAAGCGCGCCTGCAACGCGTCCTTGCGTGAGGACAGGATCACCGGCGCGCGCCGCGCGCCTTCACGCGTCAAGCCGTTCGGAAACCATCGCTCGACGAACGCCGCCGACGCCACCAGCCGGTAGCGCATCGCGCCGAGCCGTTCCGCGAAGCAGCCGCGCATCGGCGCCGGTTCGGTGGTGATGCAGCCGATCGCGAGGCCTGAGGCGAGCAGCGCGTGGGTGTGATCCTGGTCGTCGACGGTCAGATCGAGCAGCACGTTTTCCTGCAGCAGGATCTCGGAGAGCGCGGGAAAAAACCATGTGGACAGCGTATCTGCGTTGACGGCAGCGGCGACGTTCAGCAGCGCTTCGTTGGCGCCCGCAAGATCGCTGGCGAAGTCGTCTTCGAGCAGGGCGGCACGCCGTAGATATTGCAATAGACGCTGGCCCATCTGCGTCGCGCGACAGGGCCGCGTGCGCACGATCAGCGGATTGCCCAGGCGCGTTTCGAGCGCCCGCACACGCTGCGATACCGCCGACGACGTGATGTTCAGGCGAACGGCGGCCTGCTCGAAGCTGCCGGTTTCGATGACCGCGCGGACGGCGGCGGTTTGTCGGGGGTCGAGGTCCACTGATCTACTTTTAAATGAAATGGTTGGTTTTCCAGCTTAAGCGAAAGCCGGCGAACTTTATTCATGATTTAGGGCGAGAAGTCGTTTTGTCATTGCGTTGCCAACCCATTCGTCACCAACCGCAACGTCTCCATCGACCGCGCATCCCTCACGCGCGAATGCAGGGTCACGCGTGATTCCGGCAGCGGCGGCAAACCCAGCCGTGCGCCGACATCGATCAATCCACGCGGCGCCACTCTGCGCGCCAGCGGCGACACCGCAAGACCAGCCGCGACCGCGGCGCCGACGGCAGCCACTCCGCCGCCGACGAACACTTCCTGCCATGCAAGCCCCGCCTCATTCAGCGTGTGCAGCGCGACGTCGCGCACATTGCACGGCGGACTCAGCAGTGCCAGCGCCAACGGCTCGCCGACGCGCGGCAGCCATTCCGGCGTAGCGAGCCAGCCAAGCGGCTCGCTGAACAGCACTTGCGCGTCGTCACGCGGCGGCTCATCGGCGCCGTAGCGAACGATCACTGCGTCGAGGCGCCGTTCATCGAATTGTGCGAGCAGTGCAGCGGACATGCCCAGATGCAATTCGACCACCAGACCCGGATCGTGCGCGTTGAGCCGCGCGAGCAACTGCGGCAAGTTCGTTCCCGCGACGTGCTCGCTCAGCCCCAGCGTGAGCCGCCGACGCTCCACGGACAACGAACCCAGCGCCCGCTCATGTGCGCTCAGCAGATCCCGGGCCGCGCCAAGGAATGCGTTGCCATCCGCGGAAAGGCGCACGACACGCGGCGTACGTTCCACTAACTGCTTGCCGAGATGCGCTTCCAGCCGTTTCAGCTTCAGGCTGACGGCCGATTGCGTGGTATCGAGCGCGTCCGCTGCCCGCGTGAAGCTGTGCAGATCGGCGACCAGCACGAAGGCGCGCACCGCATCGAGATCGAGGACTTTCATTTCAGTTGAATATGGATGAAATAGCCAAAGATGGCTGTTCATTATGACTGAGCGCGCCTAAGCTGTGTTTACCCAATCACGGCAACCAAGGAGTTTCATCATGCCGCTCACACGAATCGCATTGCGCGCCGGCAAGCCGGTGGAATACCGGAAGGCGCTGACGGACAGCATCCAGCGTTCGCTGGTGGAGACGTGCAATGTGCCGAAAGACGACATCTTCATGCTCATCACCGAGCACGATGCCGGCAATTTTGTGTACGACAAGCAGTATCTGAACATCGAACGCAGCGACGATCTCGTGGTGATTCAGATCACGTTTAACAATACGCGCACGCTCGAACAAAAGAAGGCGCTGTACAAGCGCATGGCGGATGAACTGGCGGAGTCGCCCGGACTGCGACGAGAGGATGTATTCATCAATCTCGTCGAAGTGCTGAAGGAGAATTGGTCGTTCGGTAATGGAATCGCGCAGTACGCGGTTTGAGTGACTGACGAACTCAGGTGGCCTGCGCGTAATTGAGGCGGGCGGGAATGGATGCGCGGGGCAGCCAGACAGGCAACGATGCGTCGCTATAATGGTTCGCTGTCCTTTCCTCACCCACCGACACTCCGCCGCCATGACATCCGACCGCATCGATCCGTCCCACGAAGCCCTCGAACTTGGCGGCTCCGTCTGGTTTAAGGCAGGCGCGCAAACGCTCGGCGGCGCGTCGCGGATTGCGCTGCTCGCGGCGATCGGCGAGACCGGTTCGATCACCAGCGCGGCGAAAGCCATCGGCATGAGCTACAAAGGCGCGTGGGACGCCGTCGACACGATGAACAATCTCGCCGGCGAGCCGCTCGTCGTGCGCTCGACCGGTGGCAAAGGCGGTGGCGGCACGATACTCACGCCGCGCGCCGTGAAGCTGATCGATACGTTTCGGGCGGTCGAACGCGAGCATCGGCGTTTTCTCGAACGCGCGGGTGCGGCGATCGAAGGCTTTGCAACGGATTGGGACCTGATTGGCCGCATCGGCGTGAAAACGAGCGCACGCAATCAGCTTTATGGCACGGTGTCGGCAATTACGCGCGGGACGGTCAACGATGAAGTGTCGCTGGCGCTACCAGGCGGCCATACGATCGTCGCCGTAGTCACGCATGAAAGTACGGAGACGTTGGGCCTCGCGGTGGGGGCGGCGGCGTTTGCGTTGATCAAGGCGTCGTGGGTGGTGCTGCTCGTGGAGAACGAAAGCGGTGCGCCGCTGCAACTGTCCGCGCGCAATCAGTTGCGCGGCGCGGTGCAGAGCGTGAAGCGCGGGGCGGTCAACGCGGAGGTGTCGCTGCTGTTGGACGGCGGCGCGGTGATTACCGCGGTCGTCACGAATCAAAGCGTCGATACGCTTGGGCTTGTGGAAGGCGGGACTGCGGTCGCGGTATTCAAGGCGTCGAGCGTGATTCTTGGCGTGAAGGATTGAATGAGCCGAGGGCACTGAAGGGCGCAGGCTCTGGCGATTCTGAGAATTGTGGCGTCCCGGATGGCCCCGAACCATCCGACGGCGCGCGCAGACCTTACGGCACGCTGCGCTCGTACCCAGCAAACGGATGGTTCTCACGCACGCAACCATCGCTGACCTGCACGACCTGATCGCCGAACGCGGCGACATCGTCGGGATCGTGCGTGATTAACACCATCGGAATATCGAGCCGCGTCTGCAGGTCCGACAACTCGCTCCGCATACGCTGACGCAGCGCGCTATCGAGTGCGGAAAACGGTTCGTCCAGCAATAGCAGGCGAGGCTCAGCGACGAGCGCCCGCGCCAGGGCCACGCGTTGCTTCTGTCCACCCGAAAGCTGCGCCGGATGATTACCCGCCACACTCTTCAACTCGAGCGCATCGAGCCAGTAATCGACTTGCGGGTGCGAGATTCGCGCGCGCGGATTGAGCCAACCCTGCTGCAACCCGAAGCCGATGTTCTGCCGCACGTTCAGATGCGGAAACAGCGCGTAGTCCTGAAACAGATACGCAATCTTGCGTGCCTGCGGTTTCTGATCGATACCGCGCGCACTGTCGAACAACGCGTTGCCGTGCAACGTGATTGTCCCTTCGTCGGGGTGCAGCAAACCGGCGATGGCCTGCAAAGTCAGACTCTTCCCCGCGCCGGACGGCCCGAACAGCACGACGCGCTGCGTGGTCGCCTTGAACGAGACGTCGAGCGTGAAATGGCGCTCGGCGCTCTCGAAGGTCTTGCGGATGTCGACGGTAAGCAACATATCAGCGGGACGTCAAAAGCGTGTGCTGCGGCACCAGACGGCCCGCGAGCAACAGGATCACGACACACGTCACCGAAGTCACGAGCACAAGGAAATTCGCGGTGCTGTCGTCGCCGGCCTGCACGGCTGAATAGACTGCAACCGAAAGCGTCTGCGTGCGTCCCGGCAAGTTGCCCGCGATCATCAGCGTCGCGCCGAATTCGCCGAGCGCCCGCGCAAACGCCAGCAGACCGCCCGCGAGGATGCCGCGAGCGGCGAGCGGCAGTGTCACGCGAAAGAAGACCGCCGTTTCGCTGACGCCGAGCGTGCGCGCGGCCCGCTCGAGTTGTGGATCGACGGATTCGAAGGCGGCGCGCGCCGACTTCAGCACGAGCGGGAACGCCACCACCGTCGACGCGATCACCGCGCCCTGCCAGGTGAACACCAACTGGATATCGAGCTTGTCGAGCCATCCGCCGATCACGCCGCGCCGCCCGAGCAGGACCAGCAGGTAGTAGCCGAGCACGGTGGGCGGCAAAACGAGTGGCAGCATGAGCAGCGAATCGATCACATCGCGCGCGCCGGAGCGCCAGCGCGACAAACCGAAACCGGCCGCGACGCCGAACACCAGATTGAGCGCGGTGGCCCAGCCCGCCACTTTCAGTGACAGCAGGAGCGGAATCCAGGCCTGTTGCATGTGCGTGCGGTACCCAGGTTAATGCGCGGGCTTGAAGCCGTACTTCGCGAGCACGGCCTGGCCGGCCGGCGAGAGCACAAAGTTCATGAAGGCTTGCGCGTCGGCCGCGTGACGGCTGCCTTCGACCTGCGCGATTGGATAGGTGATCGGCGTTTGTGTCGGCACGTTCATCGCGACCTTGACCTTGTCCGGCATGACTGCGGCATCGGTGCTGAACACGAAGCCGGCGTCGACTTCACCGCGCGACACATAGTCCAGGCTCTGGCGTACGTTCGATGCCAGCACAGCCTTTGCGCTGACCGCGTCCCACACGCCCGCGGCTTGCAGCGCGCCCTGTGTATAGCGGCCAACCGGCACCGAAGCCGGATCACCGTAGGCCACACGCTTCACATTCGCCGACGTCAGATCGTTCAGCGAGGCCGGCGCGAAATGGCTGTCGGTCGGCACGATCAGCACCAGCGAATTGGCGGCAAAGTCCTTGCGCGTAGCCGGAACGATCACTTTTTCCGCCGCGGCCTTGTCCATTGCTTTCTGATCGGCGGAGGCGAACACGTCAGCGGGCGCACCCTTGACGATTTGCTGCATCAGCACGTCGGAGGCGCCGAAGTTCAGCAGGACCTTGGTGCCGGGATGCTGCTGTTCGAAGACCTCGCTCACCGCTTTGAACGCGTTGGTCAGGCTGGCGGCGGCGGAAACCACCAGTTCGTCGGCACGTGCGTTGGCGCTGACTGCAACGGAGATGGCGCTGGCGATGAACAGCGCATGTTTCACAAGGCGGCGGGACAGTGTCATGAAGGCTGGATGTCCGGCGTGGGCCGGAACTGGGGGGTTAAAACGCTATCGTAATATATGAAAGGTTATAGCGGTACCCATGCTGATTATTCAGTTGCGCGCATAACGCGGCGCGTGGGCCGGCAGGGGTGGGCTTCAGTTGCCAAACAGGAAATCGATTGAACGCGCTTCAGACGTCCGGCGAGTGCGGCGGCGTAAGCGTGTTGAGCGTCTGCGACAGGGGTGCCATAGCGGGGCGTACGTCACGCACGGCCCGCCACTTGGCGCGAATGAACGGCCGGTCGTGACCGGACACCTTCAGCGCGATATGCGTGACCCAGCGTTGCGTCGGCACATGAACACCGTGCATCAGCAGCGCGAGGATCATCAGACTTGCGGCGACGGGCGCCGCCGACAACCGGCCCGGCTCGGCATGCCACGCCATTCGCACGAAGAAGAGCGCCGCCAGCGCGCCGACCAGGCAGCCGGTTACGGCTTCAGACGGTGAGTGAGCGCTCAGTACGACGCGCGACAAGCCGACCGCAATACCCGCAGCCAGGCCCAACAAGACGCCGAGCAGACGAATCGCCGGGCGCGCCGGCAGCAACATCAGGAACAGCGCGACCGGATAGACGGCGGTCGACAGCATGGCGTGACCGCTGACGCCAGTGAAATCCAGTTCGCGCACGCCGACGCCCCAGCCGAGGAAGGCAAGTTTGGTCACGGTCACAACGCCGATGGCCGCGCCAAGCAGCAGCAACCAGCCAGCCGCCATGCGCCACGTGTAGCCGATCGCCAGCCAAAGTGCGATGGCGAACGCGAGCGGCAGCGTCATGCCGGCGCCGCCGAGGCTGGTGATCGAGTACCACAGATGGGCAGGTAAATCGGGCATGGCAAAGGCGCGACCAAGGCCGCGTAGAATCGGGTTGGTAATGGTTTAACGCGCGAACGGCGCGAATCGCCGACGCGGCGAAGGCGTCACCGACATTATTTACCCGCCAGTATAGACGGGTGCTGCGGGCGGGATTCGCCACGCGTCAGGCTTTTTGTAGCGGGGCGTTGGCTAGCGAACAAGCTTTGCCATGATTTGACGTTGCTGCTGCTGCAAGGTTCGCCGGGCGGAAAATTCGGTATCCGGCAGAGGCTAAGGCCGTCAGCATCGCATGAGGATTGGTGTTATTGTGCATTGCACAACAAAGCGTCGTTCGATCGAACGACACCTGTCCCTTTTTGCGAGGTTACCCGCCGATGGCAAAAAGTCTGTCGAAAATCTGGCTACGTGGTCTCAAGCGGCTGCTCGCCATTCAAACCGAGCACACTCACGCAACCACCAAGCGCGCCCCCACGCGGCCGGCACGCGCCGCTACCACCAAACCTTCGGCCAAGGTCCGTCCTGTCAAGCCGGCGGCCGCGCTGCGCGCATCCGCGAAACGCGACGCGCCGCGTGCCGCTCCACGGGAATCGCGGGTTCGTCCGCGCGCCTCTGCATGGGCGAGCGGTTCATGGACGCGCTCGTTCCATTCGGCGCCTACCGCGCCTGGGCGGCTCGTCAACCACCTTCAGTACGGGCTGTACATCCCGACCGGCCATGCGCACGAGGCGATGCCGCTGGTGGTGATGCTGCACGGCTGCACCCAGTCGATTGACGAATTCGCCGAAGGCACGCGGATGAACGTGCTCGCCGACCGGTTCGGCTTTGCCGTGGTTTATCCGGAACAGTCGAAGCATGTGCATTCGCATCGCTGCTGGCATTGGTACGACGCCAGCGACAGCGCCGGTGGTGCTGAGGCGCGTGCGGTCGTCTCGCTGGTGGATTCATTGGTTGCCCAGCACGGCTTCGACAGCGAGCGCGTCTATGTCGCCGGAATCTCTGCCGGGGCCGGCCTGACGGCGCTTCTGGCCGCTAACTACCCGGAGCGATTCGCGGCGGTCGCGCTGCATTCCGGCCCCGCTTTCGGCGAGGCTCGCTCCGGCATTGCGGCGATGGACGTGATGCGGCGCGGCGCGCGTCGCGAGCCGGCCGAGCTGGTCGACGAACTCGTTAACGTGGCTGAATACCCCGGGATGCCGGCCATCATCCTCCACGGCGACACCGACCATGTGGTCGCGCCCGTCAATGCGGACCAGTTGGCGGTGCAGTTTCTCCGTCTGAACCGGATCGTCGACGAGAAAGGCGCGCGCAAATCCGGCGAAGTGAAGGAAGAGCGCAAAGGTGGCGTAGTGATGCGCGACTACCTGCGCGGCGGCCGGCGCGTGGTGCGGCTGTGCCGTGTCCAGGGGCTCGCGCACGCATGGAGTGGCGGCGATGACGCCGTACCTTTCCATTCCGCCAAAGGTCCGGACGCAAGCGCCATGGTGTGGGAATTTTTCAGGCACCAACGCCGCACGGGCACCGGCCGTATCGCTGAAAGCACCGCCACAGAAGCTTCGGCAGGCGCACGGTGACGTTGGAACAACACTTCGAAATGAGTATTGGCGTAATCCTAGGGTTTTCCCTATAATACGGGTTATCCCTTAGGCGTTAACGCCTAAACTCATTGTCGAGGTTGACCATGTACCTGCTTAGCCGCCTGTTTCTGTTCCTGACCAAATCGCCCGATCAACTCGCGAAAGAACGCGCTGACGCCTTCCTCGCAGAGGCAACCGATCTTTACGATCTGGAATTCCGTATGCGCAAGCTCGACCGTGAGGCGGCTACCCGTCATCCGGCGTGGATGGCCCAGCACTAAGCTGCGCGAGTTTGAAGCATCGGCGCGTAATGAAGAACGCCGATGTTTGGGGTAAGGCGCCCAAGCTGTTATGAGCTATTGGAAGGGCTCAAACACGCTTAAACAGCCGGATTCAATTGCCACAGCGCGTGATCCAACACCGCGGTAAATGCCACCCAGGCTACATAGGGCTCGAGTAGTTCGCCAGCCCAGTGGTCCCGTCGCCAGAGTGCAAGCGTCAGTGCGACGATCAGCACTAAAACACGAACAACGACGGCAAACGGCGCGTCCTTCAGTCTTCGCCAGACGTTTCTGATCAAATCAATGTGAGCGGGCGCTTACTTGCCGAAACGGGCAAGCGTACGCTGCCGAGCGTCGGCATGGTCGACGATCGGCGCGGGATAATCTTTGCCCAAAATCACGCCAAATTCCGCGAGCCGATCCGCACCCGCCAGCCACGGCGCGTGAATCCATTTGGCCGGCAGTTTCGCAAGTTGGGGCAGGTAGCGTTTGATAAAGCGCCCTTCGGTGTCGAACTTTTCGGATTGCGTGATCGGGTTGAAGATCCGGAAATACGGCTGCGCGTCGCATCCCGTCGATGCCGCCCATTGCCAGCCGCCGTTATTCGCCGAGAAATCGAAGTCGTTCAGTTGTTCGGCGAAGTACCGCTCGCCGCGTCGCCAGTCGACGCCCAGATCCTTCACCAGAAAACTCGCCGTCACCATCCGCAGGCGGTTGTGCATGTAGCCCGTGCGGTTCAGTTGCAGCATCGCGGCGTCGACCAGTGGATAGCCCGTGCGGCCGTCGCACCATGCGGCGAACGCCTCGTCCGCTTCCGGGCCTTGCTCCCAGCGCAGCCGGTCGTACTCTTCCTTGAACGACGCACCATCCGCCAGCTTTGGATGATGCGAGAGGATCATGAAGTAAAAATCCCGCCAGATCAGCTCCGTCAGCCACGTGGCCGAACCTTGCCCGTCCGGCTGCAGTGACATCTCGTGCGCGATCCGCGCGAGCGTGCGGATCGAGACGATACCGAAGCGCAGATGCATCGACAGGTAGCTCGGGCCTTTGACTGCGGGAAAGTCGCGCCGGTCCCGATAGCTGTCGATGCGGGTCATGAAGTCGTCAAGCAGGCGTTGCGCGCCGCTCATGCCGGTGGGCAAGTTGAGCTCCGCAAGATTGCTCGGTGCGAAGCCGAGTTGATCGAGCGTCGGCAACTGACGGTCCAGCTTGGGAGGCAGTGCTGTCAGATGCTTTGCGTAGGTCTCGACCGGATACGGTTTCAGATCGAAGGCCGTTAGCTGCTTGAGCCATGCGTTCTTATAAGGCGTGAACACCGTGAACGGTTTGTTCTGGCCTGTCAGCACCTCATCGCGCTCGAAAATCACCTGGTCCTTAAACGTCAGCCATTGGCGTCCGACCTCGACAAGCCGTTCGTGCACCGTCGCGTCACGCTCGATCGCGACCGGCTCGTAATCGTGATTCGTGAATATTGCATCCACATTGAGTTCATCAGCGAGCCTGGGCACGAGATCGACCGGATCGCCGTACAGCACGATGAGCCCGCCACCTTTGGCGCGCAACGCCTCGTCCAACTCGCCCAATGCAGCAAGAATGAACTCGACGCGGCGGTCCTGTGGCTGCGTGTCCGGATGGCGAGTTTGCCAGGCGTCGCTCAGCGGTTGCAGGATCGTCGTGTCGAATACGAACGCGCACCAGACGCGCGCGCAATGCTTGAGCGCGTAGTAGAGCGCGGCGTTGTCCGTGCTGCGCAGGTCGCGGCGAAACCAGACCAGACCGGTATCGAAAGTGTCGTTCAGGCGCCGGAGGCGTGTCATTGGAAACGTGGGTCGGGTAAAGGGCCGCGTGGCGAAGCATGGAACGGCGCGATGATCAACTGCCAGGCGACGATATTACTGAACTGTGCTTTTACTCACAAAGCTACGGGTGAAACAGCGTGACGGCAGGCGATCGGTCGGATCGATGTCGCACGATGTCGCACATTGCGTGCCGCGTCCGCGAATGCCTGTTGCGCCGCAAAATGGCACAACGCCCGCGCCTGGTTTGCAGGATACGGGCGTTATTCATGACGGCGCGGTCGTGCCGCGCGTGTCAACGATTCGATTCATTGGCAATTCGTTCAAGCCGCCGGAGCTTACGCGACTTGCAGGCGCACCGCGACGTTGTTGCGCGTGGCGTTCGAGTACGGGCAGACCTGATGTGCTGCGTCGACCAGTTCCTTGGCTGCATCTGCGGGGAGGCCCGGCAACGAGACGCGCAGATCGATGTCGAGCGCGAAGCCGCCATTGTCGTTCGGGCCGATCCCCACTTCTGCCGTGACTTGCGTGTCAGCCGGCAAAGCCTGCTTGCGCTGGCCGGCGATGAACTTCATCGCGCTCAGGAAACACGCCGAATAGCCCGCTGCAAAGAGTTGTTCCGGGTTGGTACCCGCTGCGCCCGTGCCGCCCAGTTCACGCGGTGCCGCCAGCTTCACGTCCAACGCATTGTCCGACGACACTGCGCGGCCGTCACGGCCACCGTTGCTGGTTGCGCTTGCTTTGTAGAGGATGTTCATTATGCTGCTCCTAAATCTGGGTTGTCAGGGTGGTTTGCATGCTTGCCGCTGTTTGGCCACCTTTCTGGCGGAGTGCTATCGAAGCGGCATGTGATAAAGATAGTACACAAATCATTTGTGTGCAAACTAATTTTTGTATCGACTCGATAGCGTGCCATTTGAAACAGGCCGGCTAGTGGTCCATGTAATCGTTGAGCGTGGTGCGCAGGCGCGTCAGATCGTCACGCAGACGGAGCAGGAATTCCGGCGTCTGCTGGGTCGCGCAGAAGATTTCCGCCGGCACTTCGCGTGCCTGACGCTTCAGCGCGGTGCCCGCTTTGGTGAGCCGGATATAGACGAGCCGCTCATCTTCGACGCCGCGTACCCGTTCCAGGTAGCCCTGCGCCTCGAGGCGCTTGAGCAGCGGCGTGACCGTCGCCGAGTCGAGATTCAGGCGCGCGGCCATGTCTTTCACCGTGACGTCGTCGGCTTCCCATAGCACGAGCATCGTCAGATATTGCGGGTACGTCAGGCCGAGCTTGTCGAGCAGCGGTTTGTACGCCTTCGTCATCGCAAGCGAGGTCGAATAGAGGGCGAAGCAGAGTTGCTCGTCGAGCGTGAAGGGCAAAGCGGGGCGCTGGGTCATGTTGCATCTCGCGGAAAAAAGAGCGTGCAAATCGATTGCGCGCAAACCATTGTGCCGCAAGTCGAGGCGAGATGCCGAGCGTGCCAAGGCGAAAGCGGGCAGTGCGCCGGATTGAAACCACACGGGCGCCGAAAAAGCGCCCGCGCTTGAGCAGCGGCCTAGCCGGCGCTCAAGCCGCCGGCGTGGTCGGCAGGTCCGGTGCTTCAGGCGTTTGCACGCCGAAGCAGCCGCGATAAGTCGCGTAGAACGAGCAATACAGCATGGTTGTGACGATCATCGTGGCGGGCATCAGGATCGCGAATGCGAAGTCGCCCGCGCCCAGCGCCTGCATCAGCGCGGACAAGCCGAACGAGACGGTCGTCGCCACCGCGAACCACAATGCACCGAACACGATGAACGCGCCGCGATTGCGCCAGCAACTGACGATGCTGAAGAACATCGCCTTGACGGGCGGCACGTCGTGCCACGCGATAAGAACCGGCGAGAACCAGAAAATCATCGCGACAGGAATGTAGAACGCGAACGCGGCGATCACTGCCAGCGGGATATTGCTGTTGGCGATCGCGTCCTGATCCATCGTAGCCATGCCGAGCATGACCTTCAGCAGCATGCCGCCGTCGGCGAGTGCCGAGCCGGCCAGCACCAGCGCCATCGCGACGACGTACAGCACGCCCAGCGCCAGCAGACGTTTGGCGACCGCGGGGCCGTACGAGTGAAAGCCGTCCACCAGAATGGTCGGGAACACCGGCTTGCCCGCGATGGTGTTGCGGCACGCCGCCATGAAACCGACGGCGACACCCGGAATGAAGACCAGCGGCAGCACGCCGCCGACAACCGGAATCTGCGCCGCCAGCGTCATGACCAGCAGATAGGTGAAGAACAGCGTCAGAAACGCGAGCGGGTTCTTGCGGAACAGCCAGATACCCTGCCGGAACCAGACATAGCCGGTTTTCGCGGGGACTTCGATCAGTTGCATGAGGTATGAATGCCTGGAAGAGCAACGCCGGACAGGCGTTCGCGCAGAATGCGCTCGAAATGACCGGGGTCGTGCGGTTTGAGTAACTCGGCCGCGCGCGGCAAATGAAAATCATACAGGCGCGAGACCCAGAAGCGGTAAGCGCCGGCACGCAGCATATCGCCCCAGTGGCGGTTTTCTTCGACGGTGAACGGGCGCACGGTCTGGTAGGCGCGCAGCATGGCTTCGGTGCGTGCTTCGTCGAGCTTGCCGGTGGCGAGGTCGACGCACCAGTCGTTGACCGTTACCGCGACGTCGAACAGCCACTTGTCGCAGCCGGCGAAATAGAAGTCGAAGAAGCCGCCCAGGCGCACCTCGTGACCGGATTCCGGCGCGGCATGCGCGAATAGCGCGTTGTCGCGGAACAGATCGGCGTGGCACGGACCTTCGGGCAGCCTGGCGTAATCCGCCGACGCGAAGAACGCCTCCTGATGCGCCAGTTCCGACGACAGCAGGTCTCGTTGCGCCCCCTCGAGGAACGGCAGGATGGTCGGCACGGTTTCCTGCCACCACGGCAGGCTGCGCAGATTCGGCTGATAGCGCGCGTAGTCGCGCCCCGCCAGATGCATGCGCGCGAGCATTTGCCCGACCTCGACGCAGTGTTCGACCTGCGGCGCCAACTCCGGCGCGCCTTCGAGCTTGGTCACAATGGCGGCGGGCTTGCCGTGCAGCGTGCCGAACAGCGCGCCATCTTCACGCGGCATGGGATCCGGCACCGGCACGCGGTGCGCGGCCAGATGCTGCATCAGATCGAGATAGAACGGCAATTGCTCGGCCGTCAGCTTTTCGAAAATCGTGAGGACGTATTCACCGCGCGTCGTCGTCAGAAAGAAGTTGCTGTTCTCAATACCGGACGGAATGCCGCGAAACTCGACGACTTCGCCGAGATCGTAATGACGCATCCATTCTGCTAGTTGGGGTTCGGTGACAGCGGTGAAGACAGCCATGCGGGAAACGTCGGATCAGGTTAGTCGGGCTGGCGCGAGGCGACCAGTACGAGGTGTGGCGAATGCGTTGCAGAAAGCGCGGTCAAGGTCACGCAGTCAAAGTCAATCAGGCAGCGAATCTTGCCTGCCAATCCTGGCCACCCGTCAGGGTCGCTAAGCGCTGTGACAATTCAACGCGGTATCGCCATGCTGCAGGCGGTGCTGAAAATCGGCAAGCAGGCTAAAAGCCCGGGGCGACGCCCGCGGGCCGCGCAGATCCGGGAGCGGCTTACGTCACGCCGCTGCCCCGGCAACCGTCAATATGTCAGATTCACCGACGGCAGACGCGTGCTTGCGCGGCCGTTGTCGCGCACGGTAGGCGACGTGTCGAGCGGCGCGCTCATTTGATAGCGCGTGCCGAGATTCGAATGCACGTTGATTTCAACGGGCTTGCCTTTGTCGCGGTATTCGGTGATTTCGGTGCCGTTAGCGCTGCGTTCGTAGAAGCTCGGCGTGCGCGGGACGTTGATTTCGACCTTCGAGCTGACCTCGGCGGCCGGACGATTGATCTTCTCCAGGTCAGGCAGACCAGCCCGTTCATTGGCGGACTGGGGCGCACCGGGGGCCGGAGTGTCATCGACAGGCTGGGCAGCCATCGCCGCGTTGCCAAAGGCGAGGGCCAATGCAACGGCGACGGGAAGGAACGGCTTCATGGTGATTCTCCAATATGGTGCCCCGATTCTAGCAAATCCAGCCTTGCCTACGGGCGCGATCGCCTTATTTTGCGCCGCTTTCGCGCGACGTGCGCGCAATCTTGCGGCCGCTGTTGCGGCAGGTGTGGTAGGCGCGGCGAGGTCATTTGGCGATCGCGGGTTCCGTGGTAATGTCATCTCATGAATAGGGGCGAATGAAGATGAACAACGATACCAATCAACGCGCGGTGCAGACTCCCGCCAACAGCTTCCCAACCGAATCCTTTGACGACGCGGTCGAGGCCGTCACGCGTCTGTCGGCGATCTATGAAGCGAACACCTCGTTCCTGCGCGACGCCTTCGCGCGCTACCGCCGCAACGAACTGTTCGAACGCCGGGTGCGCGCCTGCTACCCGTTCGTCAGAGTGCGCACCGAAGTCAACACGCATATCGACTCGCGCCGCTCGTACGGTTTTGTCGCGGGCCCGGGCGTGTTCGAGACTACGGTCACTCGGCCCGATCTGTTCGGCAACTACTATCGCGAGCAATTGCGCCTGCTGGCGAAAAACCATCACGTGAAGATTGAAGTCGGTGTCTCCGACCAGCCGATTCCGATTCACTTTGCTTTCGCCGAAGGCATCCATCTCGAGGGCGATCTGGATCGCGAGCGCCTGTTCCTGATGCGCGACGTGTTCGATACGCCGGACCTCGCGCTGCTCGACGACCGCATCGTCAACGGCACGTATGAGCCGCTGCCGGGCGAGCCGCATCCGCTTGCGCTGTTCACGGCGGCGCGGGTGGATTTCTCGCTGCATCGGCTGAAGCATTACACGGCGACCTCGCCCACGCATTGCCAGAACTACGTGCTGTACACGAACTATCAGTTCTATATCGATGAGTTCGTCAAACTCGGCCGCACGATGATGGCCCATACCGACGACGAAGAACTGCGCGCCTATCGCAGCGAATACACGTCGTTTGTCGAACCAGGTGACGTGATCACGTACAACGAGAATCTCGGCGAGCAGGCGCAGGAAGGCACGGCGCCGCCGCGTCTGCCGCAGATGCCTGCGTATCACCTGAAGCGTGCCGACGGCAGCGGCATCACGATGGTCAACATCGGTGTCGGACCGTCGAACGCGAAGACGATCACGGATCACATTGCCGTGCTGCGGCCGCATGCGTGGATCATGCTTGGACACTGCGCGGGTCTGCGCAATACGCAGCGTTTGGGCGACTATGTGCTGGCGCACGGCTATGTGCGCGAAGATCACGTGCTCGACGACGATTTGCCGCTGTGGGTGCCGATTCCTGCACTTGCCGAAGTGCAGGTGGCGTTGGAACGCGCGGTCGCGCAGGTCACGCAACTGGACGGCGTCGAGTTGAAGCGCGTGATGCGTACGGGCACGGTGGCGAGCGTGGATAACCGCAACTGGGAGTTGCGCGATCACCGTGAGCCGGTGCAGCGGCTGTCGCAAAGCCGCGCGGTCGCGCTCGACATGGAAAGCGCGACGATTGCGGCCAACGGGTTCCGTTTCCGCGTGCCTTACGGCACCTTGCTATGTGTGTCGGACAAGCCTTTGCATGGCGAATTGAAATTGCCCGGCATGGCGGATCAGTTCTATCGCGCGCAGGTCGATCAGCATTTGCAGATCGGTGTGAAGGCGATGGAGTTGCTGCGGATGAATGGCTTGCATCGTTTGCATAGCCGTAAGTTGCGCAGCTTCGCGGAAGTGGCGTTTCAATAAGCGCCTCTTGATAGGGCGCGGTAAGGCGAGGGCGAGCGTCTGCTCCTCTCCTCGCCTTACCGCCTTAAAACTGCCCAAACCCTGTCAGCCCGATCAAGCTCCCCGCCGCCAGCAACCACAGCGGATGAATGCGCGTCTTCAACGCCAGTACGGCGGTAAATGCGCAGATTGCCCATGCAATCGCCGTCGGGTTCGACGCTTCGGCGATCAAGGACGCGCTTGCCGCGACGATGCCTGCCGTCACCGGCACCAGTCCTGCTTGCGCGTAACGCCGCCACGGACGGTCCTTGAACCGGTCCCACGCATGCAGCGCAAGAATCGTCACGAGCGACGAAGGTCCGAACTTCGCCACAGAAGTCACCAGCATCCCCGCCCAACCCGCCACATGCCAGCCGACCAGCGTGACAATCATCAGGTTCGGCCCTGGCGCCGCTTGTGCGAGCGCGAACAGCGCGCTGAATTCGCTGGCCGGCATCCAGTGATGCACATCCACCACCTGTCGCTGCATCTCCGGAAGAATCGTGTTGCCGCCACCGAACGCGAGCAGCGAAAGCTGACTGAAAATGATGGCGAGAGAAATGAGCGTGTCGTTCATCGTGCGGCCCTCGACGCGATGTAGATGCTGAGTGGCGTGAGCACCAGCATCGTAGGCAGAAGCGGCAGGCGCATGATGGCGATCGCGATGAAGCCGAGCGCCGCGATAAGCGCGGCCATCGGTTTATCCCGCAACGGCAGAAGGATTTTTACGGCCATCGAGATCAGCAGACCGGACGCTGCGGCGGCAAGACCGGCAAACAGATGGCGAATGTGTGGGTCGTTTTGCGTATGTTCGTACAGCACGCCAAGGCCGATCACCACCAGCGATGGCCCGGCGATCAACCCGAGCAACCCCGCCAGCGCACCCGGCACGCCGCGAAAGCGCATCCCGATCGCCACCGAAAGATTGATCACATTGCCGCCCGGCAGGAATTGGCACAGGCCCAGCAAGTCGGTGAATTCCGCGCCGGTCAGCCAGCGCCGTTGCTCGACCAGGGCGCGCCGCGCCAGCGGCAGTGCGCCACCGAATGAGATCAGCCCGAGGCCGAGAAAGCCGCTAAAAATTTCCCGCAATGTGGGCGTGGGCGCCCGGTCGGCCGTGATTGAGGTGAGATCGTGATCCATATCGCTAGGCTTCCAGTTCAAGCTCTGGAGGTTAGCGCCGAACCCTCGCTGGGCAAAACGATTTTTGAGCGCGCCTTTGTGATCTAGAATCACAAGCATGGCTCGTAATCTTCCTCCTTTTCCGGCGCTGCGTGCCTTCGAGGCTGCCGCACGGCATGAAAGTTTCACCGCCGCAGCGAACGAATTGCATGTGACGCACGGTGCAATTAGCCGGCAAGTCGCGGCTTTCGAAACATGGCTCGGCGTGCAGGTGTTTCATCGCCGCGGCAAGCGCGTGCGCCTGACCGACGACGGCCGCCGCTATCTGGCCACCGTCCAGGCCGCGTTCGACAGCATCGCGCTTGCTACGGATCAATTGCGTGATACGGGCGTCGTTCACGTTTTAAGGGTGAATGCGCTGCCGACTTTCGCAATGAAGTGGCTGCTGCCGCGGCTTCATCAATTCCAGCGCAAGGTGCCAAATGTGGAGCTGCGCCTATCGACTTCAAACTCACCGGTCGAAACGCTGGACGGCTTCGACGTCGCCGTGCGGCGCGGGCCGGCGCATTGGCCGAACTGCGTGAGCGGCCATTTTCTTGGCGAGAGCGAGATCCCGGTGTGCAGTCCCACTCTCCTGCAACGCTCACCAATCAAGGCGGCCGACGATCTCGCGAAGCACGTGCTGCTGCATTCGGACACGCGGCCCGATGCGTGGAGCAACTGGTTATCGGCGGCAGGGGTCACGGCGACATGCCGGAAGAAGCAGTCGTTCGACCACTTCTATCTGGCCTTGCAGGCCGCGGTGGATGGACTCGGCGTAGCGCTCGGCCCGTTGCCTTTGCTGGCGGATGAGCTGGCATCGGGACGGCTCGTCGTGCCGTTGGCCGGTCCGCGTATCGATGCGCGCGGCTATTGGTGGGTGGCGAGGCGGGAGGTCGCGCAGGCGCCGCTAGTGGCGCAGTTCTGCGAATGGCTGCAAGCGCAGGGTGATCAGACCGACGTAGCGGAAGCGAGCGACCTGGAGGCCACTCGCTAGAACCCGCATGCGTTGCTCTGCTAAATACGCATTGAACATCAGCAAGCTGACTTCGCGCACGAGGCGCGAAGAGCCAGCATCACAGATAGAACATCCGGTCCTCATCCGATTTGGCCGGATGCGGTTCGGCTTCTTCGCGGTCTTCATAGAACTTCAGCACTGCTTCGAGCACCTGGTCCGGATCGTCGATTACCTGCATCAAATCCATATCCGTTGGATTGATCAGGCCCATCGGCGTGAGCGAGTTCTTGAACCACGCAAGCAGGCCTTCCCAGAACTCGCCGCCCACCAGAATGATCGGCACGTGGCGCGACTTCTTGGTTTGAATCAGCGTGAGGACTTCGGCGAGCTCGTCCAGCGTGCCGAAACCGCCCGGCATGACGATCACCGCATCCGAGTTCTTCACGAACGTGACTTTGCGCGTGAAGAAATGGCGGAAGCGCAGCGAGATGTCCTGCCATTGATTGCCCGATTGCTCGTGCGGCAGTTCGATGTTCAGGCCGACCGAAGGGGCTTTGCCTGCATGGGCGCCCTTGTTGGCCGCCTCCATGATGCCGGGGCCACCGCCCGAGATGACCGCGAAGCCGGCGTCCGACAGCTTGCGTGCGATCTGCGTGGCGAGTTTGTAATACGGCGAGTTCGGTTTCAGGCGCGCTGAACCATAGATGCTGACAGCCGGACGAATCTCCGAGAGGTACTCGGTCGCCTCGATAAACTCTGCCATAATCGTGAACATCTGCCACGATGCGCGGGCCTTCTTAGCCGTAGCGCGCTCTTGATCTGCGAGTGATCGCAGACTCGGAATCACTTTTCTCTTAGTCATAATGCCTGAAGAACGAAGCCTTGAAGGTAAGACCCTGCTATTGGTCGACGGTTCGAGTTATCTGTACCGGGCCTACCATGCGATGCCTGATCTGCGCGGACCCGAGGGTGGCCCGACGGGTGCGCTCTATGGGATGATCAACATGCTGCGGCGCATGCGCAAGGAAGTTACCGCAGAGTATAGCGCGTGCGTGTTCGACGCCAAGGGCAAAACGTTCCGCGACGACTGGTATGCCGACTATAAGGCGAACCGCCCGTCGATGCCGGAGGATCTCGCGCGTCAGATCGAGCCGATTCACGTCGCCGTGCGTGCGCTCGGCTGGCCGCTCCTGATGATCGAAGGCGTCGAAGCTGACGACGTGATCGGCACGCTCAGCACCGCGGCGGAAAAGCGCGGCATGAATGTGATCGTGTCGACTGGGGACAAGGATCTGGCGCAGCTCGTGTCGGATCATGTCACCCTCATCAATACGATGACTAATGAGAAGCTCGACCGCGAAGGCGTGATTGCCAAATTCGGCGTGCCGCCGGAACGCATCATCGACTACCTGTCGTTGATCGGCGATACCGTCGACAACGTGCCCGGCGTCGAAAAATGCGGGCCGAAAACGGCGATCAAATGGCTGACGCAGTACGAAACCCTCGATGGCATCGTCGCACATGCGGACGAGATCAAAGGTGCGGTAGGAGACAATCTGCGACGTGCGCTCGATTTTCTGCCGATGGCGAAGCAACTCGTCACCGTCGAGCGCCAATGCGATCTGACCGGCCATATCGTGTCGATCGAAGAGAGCCTGGAAAGCCGGCCGGAATCGCGCGAGGAACTGCGCGACGTGTTCAGGCGCAACGGCTTCAAGACCTGGCTGCGTGAGGTGGAAGTCGCCGAAGTCGTGGAAGGTCCCGAGACCGATGTACCGCCCGCGCTCACCGTGGATCACGAACGTCACTACGATACCGTGCAGACCTGGGAGCAGCTCGACGCGTGGCTTGAGAAAATCAACGCCGCCGAGTTGACTGCATTCGATACCGAAACCACCTCGCTCGACCCGATGACCGCGCAAATCGTGGGCCTGTCGTTGTCGGTCGAACCCGGCTATGCCGCTTATGTGCCGCTCGCGCATCGCGGTCCGGACGCACCCGTGCAACTGCCGCGCGACGAAGTGTTGGCGAAGCTCAAGCCGTGGCTGGAAAGCACCGAGCACAAGAAGGTCGGCCAGCACATGAAGTACGACGAACAGGTGCTGGCGAACTACGGCATCGAAATGCGCGGCGTCGAACACGACACGCTGCTGGAATCGTACGTGCTCGAATCGCACCGTACGCACGACATGGACAGCCTCGCGCTGCGCCATCTCGGCATCAAGACGATCAAGTACGAAGAGGTCGCGGGTAAGGGCGCGTCGCAAATCGGTTTCGACGAAGTCGCGCTGGACAAAGCCGCCGAGTACGCGGCGGAAGACGCCGACATTACCTTGCGTCTGCATCAGGCCTTGTATCCGCAAGTGGCCGCGGAGAAGACGCTTGACTACGTGTATCGCGACATCGAAGTGCCGACCTCGCGCGTCTTGCGCAAGATGGAGCGCACCGGCGTGCTGATCGACGCGGAAAAGCTGCGCGCGCAAAGCAGCGAAATCGCCACGCGTCTGATTCAACTGGAAAGCGAAGCGTACGTGTTGGCCGGTGGCGAATTCAATCTTGGTTCACCGAAGCAGATCGGTCAGATCTTCTTCGAGAAGCTCGAATTGCCGGTGGTCAAGAAGACCCCGAGCGGCGCGCCGTCCACCGACGAAGAAGTGCTGCAAAAGCTCGCTGAAGACTATCCGTTGCCGAAGATCCTGCTCGAACACCGCGGTTTGTCGAAGCTGAAATCGACCTACACGGACAAGCTGCCGCGCATGGTCAACGCTCAAACCGGTCGCGTGCATACGAACTATGCGCAGGCGGTGGCGGTCACGGGCCGGCTGGCGTCGAACGATCCGAATCTGCAGAACATCCCCGTGCGTACCGGCGAAGGCCGCCGCATTCGCGAGGCGTTTATCGCCCCGCCGGGACACAAACTCGTCTCCGCCGACTACTCGCAGATCGAATTGCGCATCATGGCGCACATTTCCGGCGACGAATCCCTGCTGCGTGCGTTCTCGCAAGGCGAAGACATTCACCGCGCCACTGCCGCGGAGATTTTCAGCGTGACGCCGCTCGAAGTGTCGAACGATCAACGGCGCGTGGCGAAGGTCATCAACTTCGGCCTGATCTATGGCATGAGCGCGTTCGGTCTTGCCGCGAACCTCGGCATTACGCGCGACGCGGCCAAGTTGTATATCGACCGCTACTTCGCGCGTTATCCGGGCGTTGCGCGTTATATGGACGAAACGCGTCTGAGCGCGAAGGCCAAGGGCTACGTGGAAACGGCGTTCGGCCGCCGCCTGTGGCTGCCGGAGATCAACGGTGGCAACGGTCCGCGCCGTCAGGCAGCAGAGCGCGCGGCCATTAACGCGCCGATGCAGGGCACGGCCGCTGACCTGATCAAACTGTCGATGATCGCGGTGCAGAAGTGGATCGAGGAGTCGAAGGTCGGTACGCGCATGATCATGCAGGTGCACGACGAACTGATCCTCGAAGTGCCGGACGCGGAATTGTCCGACGTACGTAAGCGCTTGCCGGAACTAATGTGCGGTGTCGCCGCGCTGAAAGTGCCGCTGGTCGCTGAAGTGGGTGCCGGCCTGAACTGGGAGGAAGCGCATTGACGTGCATGTGACGGCGCGCGTGATAGGCGATATCGTCGCGCGCATGTCACACATGCGTATTGATGGCTTGTGACAACCCGCGCCGCTCGCGGACAATCGCCAGGACAGACGGCGCGCGTTTCATGCTTCATGCGCGCCGTCGCGACGCATAACCCATCGGCAAATACGGAGAGTTCAATGCATCGTTTTATCGTCGTTGGCGGGGGCGCGGGGGGATTGGAACTGGCGACGCGCTTAGGCGACCGCTATTCGCCCCACAAGAACAAAGGCGGTGTGCGCGCGCAAGTGACGCTCGTCGACCGTAATCCAACCCATATCTGGAAGCCGCTGTTGCATGAAGTGGCCGCCGGCAGCATGGACCCGTTCACCCAGGAACTCGAATATGCGGCGCAGGCGCGCTGGCACGGCTTTGAGTTTCAGCAGGGCGATCTGACCGGTCTGGACCGCGCGAACAAGCGTCTCACGCTCGGTACCGTGCTCGACGACGACGGCGCCGAATTGCTGCCCGCACGCGAACTCGAATACGACACGCTGATCATCGCGATCGGCAGCACCACGGCGTTCTTCGGCGTAAAGGGTGCGCCTGAGTTTTCCCTGGCGCTCGATACGGTCAGCCAGGCGGAGCGCTTCCGCAAACGCCTGATCGCGGCCTGTATGCGTGCGGAGCATCAGGTGCATGAACCTGTCGAATCGAGCCCGGGCACGTCGTCGACCTCCACTGAGCCGCGCATCCAGGTGGCGATCGTCGGTGGCGGCGCGACGGGTGTCGAACTCTCGGCTGAGTTGCGTAATACGGCCCAGGTGTTGTCCGCGTACGGTTTGCATAAGCTCGATCCGCGGCACGACGTCGGCATCGTGCTGATCGAGGCGGGGCCGCGCATTTTGCCGGCCTTGCAGGAGCGCGTGTCGACGGCCACCGCCGAATTGCTCACCAAGCTCGGCGTGAAGCTGATGATCGGCGAGACGGTGGCCGAGGTCGCTCCGGGCATGATCCGCACGGCCAGCGGCAAAACTGTACGCGCCGATCTGACGGTATGGGCGGCGGGCATCAAGGCGCCCGCCATCCTGAGTGAACTGGACGGCCTACCGGTCAACCGTCTGGGGCAACTCATCGTTCGCCGCACGCTGCAAACCGAAGTCGACGACAACATCTTCGCGCTCGGCGATTGCGCCGCTTGCCCATGGCCGGGCAACGAGCGTAACGTGCCGCCGCGTGCGCAAGCGGCTCACCAGCAGGCGAGCTTCCTGATGAAGGCGCTTGCGGCACGGCTCGAGAATAAGCCGCTGCCTGAATTTACCTATCGCGACTTCGGCTCGCTGGTGTCGCTCGGGCACTTCAGCGCGGTCGGCAATCTGATGGGTGGCGTGATCGGCGGCAATATGCTGATCGAAGGGCTGTTCGCGCGCTTCATGTACATGTCGCTGTACCGGTTGCATATCGCGGCGCTGCACGGCTACGCGCGGATGGTGCTCGACACCTTCGCGCACTGGTTGCGACGCACCACGCTGCCGCGGGTCAAGCTGCACTGAAGGCTGACTGCGCTCGAGAAGGTTGCATCTGCAACAGGATGCGGGTGAAGCGTATCCTGTTGCCTCCAACCTTCACACGAGGAGCGCCGCATGCTGAAACCCGATATCGACAGCCTGGTCCCGCACGTTCCCTTCAATCGACGCACCTTCATCAAAGCCGCCCTCGGCACCGGTTTCGCCGCGGCCGTGCTGCCGGTGTCGGCGCAAACCATCCATACCGATAGCGACGGTCTTGAAGCCGGCGAGATTGGCGTGCGTTCGGGCGACACGCTGGTGCCGGCCTATCGCGCGCAGCCGAAGGGCAAGACGCATTTGCCAGTGATCATCGTCGTGCATGAGGCCTTTGGCGTGCACGAGCATATCGCCGATGTGTGCCGGCGCTTTGCGAAGCTGGGGTATCTGGCGATCGCCCCGAACCTGTTCGAGCGGGAGGGTGATCCTTCGGTGCTGCCGACCATCCAGCAGATCGACGATCAGATCCTGAGCAAGGTGCCGGACGAGCAGGCCATGGCCGATCTCGATGCGACCGTCATGTGGGCCGGCGAACATGGCGGCGATCTGAACCGGCTCGGTGTGAACGGTTTTTGCTGGGGTGGGCGTATTTCGTGGCTGTATGCGGAGCACAATCCCCGGCTGAAGGCTGCCGCGGCTTGGTATGGGCGCGTAGTGGGCGCGAAGAACGCGATGACGCCGGCCAATCCGCTTGACCTGGTGGCGGAGCTGCATGCGCCGGTACTGGGTTTATATGGGCTCCAAGACAAGAGCATCCCGCAAGCCACGCTCGAGCAGATGAAACAGGCCATCGCGCAGGGTCCGCAGGCGGGGCGCGGCTCGCAATTCGTCGTGTACGACGACGCGGGCCACGCGTTTTTCGCGGATTACCGGCCGAGTTACAAGGAGGCTGATGCCGGGGATGGCTGGCGACGTGCGCTGGTGTGGTTCAAGCAGCATGGGGTCTCCTGAGGGCGTGCGCTTGCCTGACCGGTGGTGCGTCTTGATGTCGTCGCTAACGTGCCCAAAGGGTGCGTCGATACGCTCGCCTTAAAGAATAAGAAAGGCCGTGGCCGCTGGAAAGCGGCCACGGCCTTTTGCTATTCGTCCCGCTTGATGGGCCGCTTAAGGATTCGGGCCCGTTGCAACCGGCCGCTTCGGATCAGAACTCCATTCGCTCCACGACCCTGCATACAGCGCCGCGCCATGCATGCCGGCGATCTCCATCGCGAGCGCGTTCACGCACGCCGTCACGCCCGAGCCGCATTGCAACACGACGTGTTCCGGCGGCGTGTCGCCCAGCAACGCATGGAATTCCTCACGCAGCGTGTGTGCCGGCTTGTAGCGGCCGTCGGCGGTGAGGTTGTCCTTGAAGAACCGGTTGAGCGCACCAGGAATATGGCCGCCGACGCGATCCAGCGTTTCGTTTTCACCGCGATAGCGATCGTTCGCGCGCGCATCGACCACGACGCGTTCTTTCGTGCCGAGATTGCGCTCGACGGTCTGCGCGTCGACGGTGACAGAAAGCGGCGCCCCCGCTTTGAAGTCACCGGTATTCTGCGCCGGCGCGTCTTGTGTCAGCGGTTGAGCGGCGGCCTCCCAGGCTTGCAGTCCGCCGTCGAGCAGCGCAACCGCATCGTGGCCGAGCCAGCGCAGCAGCCACCATGCGCGCGCGGCGTACATGCCGCCTTGCGCGTCATACGCGACAACCTGCTGACCCTGCTTGAGCCCGCGCGACTCCAGCGTTTCCACCAGCCTTGCACGATCCGGCAACGGATGGCGGCCATTGTGGCCGTTCTTCGGCCCCGACAGATCACGATCGAGGTTCAGATAGTGCGCACCCGGCAAGTGCCCGGCCAGATAGGCTTTTTCGCCCGCCTCGGTGTCCGCCAGATCGAAACGGCAGTCGATGACGAACACGCTGCCCGGCGCGGCGGCCAGCCGTTCCGCGAGGTTTGTCGCGGAGATGAGTGTGGTGTAGTGAGTGTGGGGCATGACGTCTCCAGTCCCATGCAAGATGGTTGCGGCGCTTACGCGGCGGCTTGAGGCCGTTAGCGAATGGCCGAACGATACTGATAGTCTAAACAAAAAAAGACGGGCCGAAGCCCGTCTTCCATGTTTTGATGCGGTTCGCGCCAGGATCGGCATCAAACACCGATGCATGCGGACCGCGCGCGAATCAGATCGCGCCGAGTTCACGCCGCAAGAACTCGTGGAAGTGCTGCATGCCGTCTTCCATCGGGCTCTGATACGGGCCGACCTGCGATTCGCCGCGGTCCATCAGCGCACGGCGGCCGGCGTCCATGCGTTCGGCGATCTCGTCGTCTTCGCGGGCCGTTTCCATATAGGCAGCGCGCTCGGCTTCGACAAACTCGCGTTCGAACAGCGCGATTTCCTCAGGGTAATAGAACTCCACCACATTGGTGGTTTTCTGCGGACCACGCGGAATCAACCACGACACGACCAGCACGTGCGGATACCACTCGATCATGATGCCGGGGTAGTACACCATCCAGATCGCGCCGAAATCGGGCGGATTGCCGCCGCGAAAGCGCAGCACTTCGTCGTGCCATTTACGGTACGTCGGGCTGCCCGGCTGCTCCAGATCCTTGTGGACGCCAACCGTCTGCACGCTGTACCACTCGCCGAACTCCCATGTCAGATCGTCGCAATTGACGAAGCTGCCGAGGCCCGGATGGAACGGCGCGACGTGGTAGTCCTCCAGATAGACCTCGATGAAGGTCTTCCAGTTGTAATTGCACTCGTGCACTTCGACGTGATCGAACATGAAGCCCGAAAAATCGAAGTGTTGCTTGGTGCCGAGGCGTGCCAGATCCCGCGCGACGTCGCGCCCCTGCGCTTCGAACAGCAGGCCTTGCCAGTTCTGCAGCGGCGTGGCGCCGAGATTCAGGCAGGGGTTATCCGCAAAATGAGGTGCACCGAGGAGCTGGCCGTTCAGGTCATACGTCCAGCGATGCAGGGGGCAGACGATGTTCTCCGTCTGGCCGCGGCCGTTGAGCATGATGGCTTGCCGGTGGCGGCACACGTTCGACAGCAGTTCGACTTGTGACTGCTGGTTACGGACGAGCACACGCCCTTCGCTCTCGCTCGGCAAAGCAAAATAATTTCCCGCTTCGGGCACCATGAGATCGTGGCCGATGTAGCGAGGACCTTTCTTGAAAAGGGTGTCGATTTCGCGCGTTAGAAGCGCTTCGTCAAAGTAAGCCGTGACTGGCAGCTGGCTGTGGACAGACCGCAACTGCAATGCATTGCTCAGATTGGACATTCCCACTCCCGTGAAGACGTGAAAGCAGTGAACAACCCAACCATCGATAGATTCGATTTAGGGAGCCCGCGATTATACCCGATTCCCCCTCCTCGGGGCGCTTAAGTGCCTGATTTGGGTCAAAAATGTCAAGGAAGTTCAAGGTTTTCGCCGCAGACCAATCGTTTTTTTTCTGCGAGACTGAGGGTCGGGCGCGAAGGGCAAAGGCGGGGCGCGGGCTGGCGATGGGATCGGAAATGTCGCTTTTGCCGTAGAATGTCCGACTTGTTTTAATTTTGCGACTATTCATGGCGAAGACCGCGTCGAAAGATACTGCTGCCGCGCCTGCTGAAGGCGTCGATACCACGCCGTTGCCCGAGAACTACGAGGCCGCCCAGGCTGAGCTGGAAGGGTTGGTGGCGCGCATGGAAGGCGGCAATCTCAGCCTCGAGGAATCGCTCACCGCCTACCGGCGCGGTGCGGCGCTCGTCGCGTTTTGCCAGCAGCAGCTCGAGAAGGTCGAGCAACAGGTGCGCGTGCTCGATGGCGAGACGCTGAAGCCGCTGCCTATGAATAGCGCAGGCACAGCCGCTACTGAAAGCGGGGACGACCTATGACATTCGAACAATGGACACGCTCGGTACTCGAACGTGTCGAATCGGCACTAGAACACTATCTGCCGACGGAAGCGACTGAGCCGGCCAAACTGCATGAAGCCATGCGCTACGCCGTGCTGGGCGGTGGAAAGCGGGTGCGCCCGCTGCTGTGTCACGCGGCCGGCGAACTGACCGGCGCGCGCGCCGAGTGCCTGGACGCGGCCGCGGCGGCGCTGGAAATGATTCACGTGTACTCGCTCGTGCACGACGACATGCCCTGCATGGACGACGACGCGCTGCGTCGCGGCAAGCCCACGGTGCACGTCAAGTATGACGAAGCCACGGCGCTGCTGGTCGGCGACGCGCTGCAAGCGCAGGCATTCGTCGCGTTGACGTCGGACGTGCTGGCGCCGGCGCAGCAGGCCGCGCTGGTGCGTGAACTGGCTTTGGCGAGTGGCTCGATCGGCATGTGCGGCGGGCAGGCCATTGATCTCGCAAGCGTCGGCCATACGCTGACGCGTCCGCAGCTCGAAACCATGCACCGGATGAAAACCGGTGCCTTGTTGCGTGCCGCGGTGCGCATGGGTGCGCTGGCGGGCGAAACGCCGAATGCGGACGCCATGCGTTCCCTCGACGCGTATGCGGCCGCCGTAGGCCTCGCGTTTCAGGTCGTCGACGATATTCTCGACGTCACGACCGATTCCGCAACGCTTGGCAAGACAGCAGGTAAAGACGCGAAGGACGGCAAGCCGACCTACGTGTCGATTATTGGGCTGGATGCGTCGCGTGCGCTCGCAGCGCAACTGCGCAGCGACGCCCACGCTGCGATTGCGCCGTTTGGTGCGCGCGCGCAGCGTCTTGCCGAATTGGCCGACCTGGTGGTGAACCGGGTTAGCTGAACGCGAAAGCCCGCCGCCGCGCACCTTTGCTACGGGGTGCATGTATGAAGTGCGGGCGCGTAAGTTTTCCTACAATGGAACGACGATGTACGACTTGCTGAAAACTATCGACGACCCGGCAGCCTTGCGCCGCCTCGATCGCCGCCAATTGCAACCGCTTGCCGACGAGTTGCGTGCCTTCGTGCTCGACAGCGTATCGCAGACGGGCGGCCATCTTTCGTCCAACCTCGGCACGGTCGAGTTGACCATTGCTCTGCACTATGTGTTCGACACGCCGCGCGACCGGATCGTGTGGGATGTCGGCCATCAAACCTACCCGCACAAGATCCTGACGGGCCGCCGCGACAAGATGCACACGCTGCGTCAGCTCGGCGGCATCTCGGGCTTTCCGAAGCGCGACGAGTCGGAATACGACACTTTCGGCACCGCGCACTCCAGCACGTCGATCTCGGCCGCGCTTGGCATGGCCGTTGCCAGCAAGCTGCAGGGCGAGAACCGCATGGGCATCGCCGTGATCGGCGACGGCGCGATGACGGCCGGCATGGCCTTCGAGGCGATGAACAACGCCGGCGTCGAAGACGACGTGCCGCTGCTGGTCATCCTGAACGATAACGACATGTCGATTTCGCCGCCGGTCGGCGCGTTGAATCGCCATCTGGCGCGCCTGATGTCGGGCCGTTTCTACGCCGCCGCGCGTGCGGGCGTCGAACGTGTGCTGCGCGTCGCGCCGCCTATGCTCGATCTGGCCCGCAAGCTCGAAGAGCACGCGAAGGGCATGATCGTGCCGGCTACGCTGTTCGAAGAGTTCGGTTTCAACTACATCGGCCCGATCGACGGTCACGACCTCGATTCGCTGATCCCGACGCTGCAGAACATCAAGGAACTGCGCGGTCCGCAATTCCTGCACGTCGTCACGAAGAAGGGGCAGGGCTACAAGCTGGCCGAGGCCGATCCGGTGCTGTATCACGGCCCGGGCAAGTTCAATCCGGCTGAGGGCATCAAGCCCGCCACCACGCCGTCGAAAAAGACGTACACGCAGGTGTTCGGCGAATGGCTGTGCGACGCGGCCGAGCTGGACGCGCGCGTGGTCGGTATTACGCCGGCCATGCGTGAAGGCTCGGGCATGGTCGAGTTCGAGAAGCGCTTCCCGGATCGTTACTTCGACGTCGGCATCGCCGAGCAGCACGCAGTGACGTTCGCCGGCGGCCTGGCTGCGGACGGCATGAAGCCGGTGGTCGCGATTTACTCGACCTTCCTGCAACGTGCTTACGACCAGCTGATCCACGACGTCGCGCTGCAGAACCTGCCGGTGGTGTTCGCCATCGACCGCGCGGGTCTGGTCGGCGCGGACGGCGCCACACATGCGGGTGCTTACGATCTGGCATTCATGCGCTGCATCCCGAACATGACGGTGATGGCTGCGTCGGACGAAAACGAATGCCGCCAGATGCTGTACACGGCATTGCAGCAGCCGAACCCGACGGCAGTGCGCTACCCGCGCGGCGCCGGCACGGGCGTGGCAACGGTCAAGCAAATGACGGCGCTGCCGCTCGGCAAGGGCGAGGTCCGTCGCGAAACGTCGCAACCGGCCGGCAAGCGGATTGCGATTCTGGCATTCGGCACGATGGTTGCGCCCTCGCTGGCGGCCGCTGAGCAACTGGACGCCACGGTGGCGAACATGCGCTTCGTGAAGCCGCTGGACGCCGAACTGGTCCGTCAACTGGCCGAAACGCACGACGCCATCGTCACGGTGGAAGAAGGCTGCGTGATGGGCGGCGCGGGTTCGGCTTGCGTCGAAGCCCTGCTTGAGAGTGGGGTTATGCGGCCCGTACTACAATTGGGCCTTCCGGATCGCTTCATCGATCATGGAGATCCGGCCAAGTTGCTATCCGCGTGTGGTCTCGACGCCGCGGGCATCGCCAAGTCGATTCGCGAACGCTTTCTTTCCAGCGGTGCGGTCGCTGGCCAATCCTCGGTGAAGCGCGTCGCTTGATTGTGTCACTCAGTTGCCTCACTTAGCTCCGTGGATTGGCTGAGTCGTTCAGCTGCACTGCCGTGCGCTACGCCGCGGCTATAGCGGCCATAGCAATCTCCAACTTGAGTCGATGGACCTTCGGGTCCATCATCCAACGCCGGCAGGGGCCGGCGTTTGCCGTTGCGCGACCTGATTCGCACGGCCGCTGAGCGCCCTCAAACGTGTCGTTTTGCGACACCCGCCGATGGGGCAATCCTCCAATCCTTGAAGGGGTTTCCTTCGAGGCGGGGGACTCCCGTAGAGCGGAAAACATGGGACGGCCCGGCGTTTCCTGAAAGGACAAGAATATGAACCAGATGAATCCCGCCTTTGTGATGCCCGACGTGCAGAGCACGCCCGATACGCGTCAGATTCCGATTCAACGAGTCGGCGTCAAGGCAGTGCGCCATCCGTTGACGGTGCGCACGCAAAGCGGCGAAGTGCAGCCTTCTGTGGGCACGTGGAATCTCGACGTGCATCTGCCCGCCGATCAGAAGGGCACGCACATGTCGCGTTTCGTCGCGCTGCTCGAAGAAAACAAGGCGCCGCTCGAGGCGGCCATGTTCCGCACCATGCTCGCCGCGATGCTGGAAAAGCTCGAGGCCGAGGCGGGGCGCATCGAAGTGTCGTTCCCGTACTTCGTGAATAAGACCGCGCCGGTGTCCGGCGTGCAAAGTCTGCTCGACTACGAAGTGACGTTGACGGGCGAGACCCGCAACGGCGCGACGCGTCTGTTCCTGAAGGTGCTGGTGCCGGTCACGAGCCTGTGCCCGTGCTCGAAGAAGATTTCGCAGTACGGCGCGCACAACCAGCGCTCGCACGTCACGATCAACGCGGAGCTAGTGGGCGACGTGGCGGTGGAAGAGCTGGTTCGTATCGCGGAAGAAGAAGCCTCGTGCGAACTGTGGGGTTTGCTCAAGCGTCCGGATGAGAAGTTCGTCACCGAACGTGCCTATGAAAATCCGAAGTTCGTCGAGGACCTGGTGCGTGACGTTGCGCAGCGTCTGAATGCAGACGAGCGCATCGTCGCTTATGTGCTCGAAGCTGAGAACTTCGAATCGATTCACAATCACAGCGCGTATGCAGTGATCGAACGGGATAAGCGGGTGGCGTGATCACGCTTTAGCTTCTTGCTTGCCGCGAATAGAAAAAGCCGCTTTCGAAGCGGCTTTTTCTATGGGGTTGCCATCGTCATCGTTTTGCCCGGTAAGCGGCGGGCGTCGCGGCCTCGTTGCGGGTTCAGCGCGCGAGGGACGTCAGATCCCAGCGCGGCTTCACGGTGAACGCATAGTCTTTACCCGATTGATCGGGCCAGCGTTGCAATCGCAACGCGCCGGCCAACGCGATCATCGCGCCGTTGTCCGTACACAGCGACAAATCGGGGTAATGCACAAAGAAATTGCGTTTCTTCGCCGCGGCGGAAAGCGCTTCACGCAGTTGCCGGTTTGCACCGACGCCGCCTGCCACCACCAGCCGATTGAGCTTCGTCCGTTTGAGCGCGGCCAGCGATTTCGCCGCCAGCACTTCTACGGCCGCATCGACGAAACCACGCGCCAGATCCGCTTTCGCCTGCTCGCAGATATTCGCGCCACCGAGCTTCTTCGCATGCGTGAGAACAGCGGTCTTCAGCCCGCTGAAGCTGAAATCGAGGTCGCCGGAATGCAGCATCGGGCGCGGCAGGACCACTGCGCCGGGCGTGCCGAATTCCGCCATCCGCGACACTTCCGGGCCGCCCGGATAACCTAGGCCCAGCAGCTTGGCGGTTTTGTCGAAAGCTTCTCCGGCGGCGTCGTCCAGCGTTTCACCGAGCGTTTCGTAGACACCCACGTCCGTCACACGCATCAACTGCGTATGGCCGCCCGACACCAGTAACGCGACGAACGGAAACGGCGGCGGCTCGTCCACCAGCAGCGGCGACAACAAGTGCCCTTCGAGATGATGGATGCCGATGGTCGGCTTGTCCCACGCCATGGCCAGCGAGTTCGCCACGCTCGCGCCGACCAGTAGTGCGCCCGCGAGGCCAGGGCCTTGCGTATAGGCGATCGCGTCGATGTCGCTGCGCACCGTGCCGGCGCGCTCCATCACTTCTTCGAGCAGCGGCAGCGCGCGCCGGATATGGTCGCGCGACGCCAACTCCGGCACCACCCCGCCGTACTCCCGGTGCATCGCAATTTGCGAATGCAGCGCGTGCGCGAGCAGTCCGCGCTCTGTGTCGTAGAGCGCGAGACCGGTTTCGTCGCAGGAGCTTTCGATGCCGAGAACGAGCATGGTGGGTGGGTCGCGGATGGGTTGGAGCGGGCACGGAAGCAAAGCCGCTCCAGCGCCTAAAAGTGAAAAGGCAAGCCTGAAAGTATAGCAGTGCGGGCAGGGAGCCGCAGGCGCGCAGGTACAATGCGGCCCCATGGAATCCTTCGATATCGCAGTGATCGGCGCGGGCGCGGCCGGCATGATGTGCGCGGCCGTGGCCGGGCAACTCGGCCGTCGCGTGGTGCTGATCGACCACTCGCAGCGCCTCGCGGAGAAAATCCGCATTTCCGGTGGCGGCCGGTGCAATTTCACGAATCTGTATGCCGGACCGGCCAATTATTTGTCGGCCAATCCTCATTTTTGCCGCTCGGCGCTGGCGCGCTATACGCCGCGTGACTTCATGGCGCTGCTCAAGCGCCATCACGTGACGTGGCACGAGAAGCACAAGGGGCAGTTGTTCTGCGACCAGTCGAGCGACGCGGTCATCAACGTACTGAAGAACGAATGCGACGCGGGCCGCATTGCGTGGCGCACGCCGCTCGCGGTCGACCAGGTGCGGCATGATGCCGAAGGACGGTTCACGCTGGACACCCACTCCGGCCCGATCACGGCCCGCGCGCTCGTGGTGGCGACCGGCGGCCTGTCGATCCCCAAGATCGGCGCCACTGATTTCGCCTATCGCCTCGCCAAGCAGTTCGGCCATAAGCTGATCGACACCCGCCCCGCGCTGGTGCCGCTGACCTTTGCTCCGGCCGACTGGGAGCCGTTCTCGGCGCTCTCCGGCGTGTCGCTCGAAGTGCAACTGGCGACCGGCAACAAGAAGACCGGCTCCGAGTTCAACGAGGACCTGCTGCTCACGCACCGCGGCCTGTCGGGCCCGGGGGTTCTGCAGATTTCGAGCTACTGGCAGCCCGGCGAGCCGATTCACATCAATTTGCTGCCCGAGCAGGACGCCACCACCGCGTTGCTGGAAGCCAAAACCGGCACGAAGCGCCAGATCGCCAATCTGCTCTCGGAATGGGTGCCACAACGGCTCGCCCACGTCTGGCTGGAAACCCACCAGATTCCCGCCGAGGTGCGCGTGGCCGATCTGCCGGACAAGACGCTGCGCCGCGTCGGTGAGGCCTTGTCGCGCTGGACGCTCACCCCGAACGGCACCGAAGGCTACCGCAAGGCCGAAGTCACGCGCGGTGGTATCGACACGCGCGAGCTGTCGTCGGCGACGATGATGAGCGCCCGCACGCCGGGTTTGTACTTCATTGGCGAGGCGGTCGACGTGACTGGCTGGCTCGGCGGCTACAATTTCCAGTGGGCGTGGGCCTCCGGCGTGGCGGCCGGCCAGGCGTCCGCGGAGTACGTTTTAGGGGCTTGACGGCGCAATAGCTTTGTGAGAAAGCTCTGCTATACTCCTGAACCTTTACAAAGTTCCGTTATTGAAAAATGACGACCATCCACGTAAAAGACAACGAGCCGTTTGAAGTTGCCATGCGCCGCTTCAAGCGCACGATGGAGAAAACCGGGCTGCTAACGGAACTTCGCGCCCGGGAGTTTTACGAAAAGCCTACGGCTGAGCGCAAGCGCAAGAAGGCGGCTGCGGTTAAGCGTCATTTCAAGCGTCTGCGTGGCCAGATGCTGCCAAAGAAGTTCTACTGATTCTGGCGTTGCCGCGGTTCCCGTCGAACGGAGCGGCGACATCCAACGGTGACGGCACAGCAGGTGCCATCGCGGAAAACACGGCCCTTCGGGCCAGCCGGCAGGGTCGCATCCACTACGCAAAATTGCGCCAACCCGCTTGAGGAAGCAGTCCCAAGCGGGCGTTTGTGTTGGATGCGGCGCATTGGTACCGTAAGCGGCCGGTTTTTAAATTTTCAACGCATTCAGGTGAGTGATGAGCCTCAAGGACCAGATCAACGACGACATGAAAGCGGCCATGCGGGCGCGTGAGACCGAGCGTCTCGGCACGATCCGCCTGCTGCTCGCCGCGGTCAAGCAACGCGAAGTCGACGAACGCGTCACCCTTGACGACGCGGCGATCATCGCCGTCATCGACAAGATGATCAAGCAGCGCAAAGACTCGATCAGCCAGTTCGAAGCTGCTGGCCGCACGGACCTCGCCGACAAGGAAAAGGCCGAACTGGCCATCCTGTCCGCCTATATGCCGGCGCAGATGTCCGAAGCGGAGATCGTTGCCGAAGTTCAGGCCGCGGTCGCGCAAACCGGCGCTGCGGGCCCGCAGGACATGGGCAAGGTGATGGGCGTGCTCAAGCCGAAGCTGGCCGGTCGCGCCGACATGACCGCTGTCTCGGCGCAAGTCAAAGCCGCGCTCGCGAAGTAATTCCTGTATTTCCGGTCTGCGCGTGCCGTTGTTCGACGGCGCGCACAGCCTTGAGCTTTTTAGGTAGCGTCATTCACTGTGATTCCACCGTCATTCCTGCAGGACCTGCTCAACCGCGTCGATATCGTCGACGTGGTCGGCCGGTACGTGCAGTTGAAAAAGGGCGGCGCGAACTTCATGGGGCTGTGCCCGTTTCACAACGAGAAGAGCCCTTCGTTTACGGTTAGTCCGACTAAACAGTTCTATCACTGCTTCGGCTGCGGCGCGCACGGTACGGCCATCGGCTTCCTGATGGAGCACGTTGGGTCCACGTTCCCCGAGGCGGTCAACGAACTCGCGCAATCGGTCGGGTTGACCGTGCCGAACGAGCCTTCGCCGGGCTATGGCGGCGGTGGCGGCTCCGGCGGGTATTCGCCGGGTGCGTCCAAGGCGGTGACCACGGCGCTGTCCGATGTCATGCAGACCGCCTGCGATTTCTACCGCAAGCAGTTGCGTGGCGCGCCGGTCGCGATCCAGTATCTGAAGAAACGCGGTCTGACCGGCGAGATCGCCGCCCGTTTTGGCCTCGGCTATGCACCGGACGGCTGGCAGAACCTCGAACCGGCCTTCCCCAACTATCGGGATGATTCGCTGGTCGAGTCCGGTCTCGTGATCGTCAGCGAAAAGTCGGACGCACAAGGTCAGAACCGCCGGTACGACCGCTTTCGCGAGCGGATCATGTTCCCGATACGGAATGTGAAAGGGCAGGTGATCGGCTTCGGCGGGCGCGTGCTGGACGGCGGCGAACCCAAATATTTGAATTCGCCGGAAACGCCTCTATTTAACAAAGGCAGCGAGCTTTACGGGCTCTTCGAGGCCCGTCTGGCGATTCGTGAACAGCATTACGTGCTGGTGGTCGAAGGCTATATGGACGTGGTCGCGCTGGCCCAATTGGGGTTCCAGAACGCGGTCGCCACGCTCGGCACGGCCTGCACACCGATTCATGTGCAGAAACTGATGCGCCAGACCGATACGGTCATCTTCAGCTTCGACGGCGATTCGGCGGGGCGCCGCGCCGCGCGCCGTGCGCTGGACGCCTGCCTGCCCCACGCGGCGGACAACCGGACCATCCGGTTCCTGTTTCTGCCGTCCGAGCACGATCCGGACAGCTACGTGCGTGAATTCGGCACAGAAGCGTTCGCCGAGCAGGTCGAGCGTGCCATGCCGCTGTCGCAGTTCATGCTGAACGAGGTGTTGGCCGGCAAGGAGCTGGATCAGCCGGAAGGCCGCGCCCGTGCGCTGTTCGACGCGAAACCGCTGCTGCAGCAGCTGCCCGCGAATGCGCTGCGCGCGCAGATCATGCATATGTTTGCCGACCGGCTCGACGTGCCGTTCGAGGAAGTGGCCGCTTTATGCGAAGTCGACGCCCGGATCGCGGCGGCCGCCCGATCGGCGCCGGCCCGCAAGGACCGGCGCAGTGTGACCGGGATCGAAGAAAAGACGCTGCGTAATTTGGTGATGTATCCGCGGACCGTGGCGGTGCTCGACGAGGAAGCCGAACAGGCGCTTCTGAGCGTCACGCGGCACGGCGAGCTGTTCGAAGAAGTGACGACGCATGCGCGCGCGCTGGGCGATTCGGCGGAGTTTCAGTTGCTGTCCGACCTGTTGCGAAACGGCGCAAATGCCCCAACTTTCGAGGAAATCTTTCGCAAAATTCTAGACTATGATGAAAACGTCCGGGATTTGCTGCTGAAGGACCCGGAGGATGCGACCGTCATCGAGGAACGGCGCGAGCAGGAACGGATCGTCGGAGAGGAGTTGAAAGCGGCGATTCTGAAGATGCGATACGACGCTTACTGCGATCGCCTCGAGCAGCTTTCGCGGCAATCCCGGCACACGCCGGAGGAGTTTGCGGAGCTGACGGGCCTGAATCAGAAGCGGGCTGAGATGAAGCGCCAGCTCGGGCTGTAAGCGGGATGGCAGAAAGCTGAGTGCTATAATAAAAAGTTTCTAGCGGTTTGTTTTTTCAATGGTTTTCCTAGCAAAGGCGAAAAGGCGATTGCGATGGCAAAGACACCAGGCGGGAAAAAAGCAACGGGCACAGGTTCGAATGAGCCGACCAGAAAGGTCACCGAGGCCAAGTTAGCTTCTTCCCCCAGAAAAGCGTCTGCCGCAAGCGTCACACCTGCTGCCGGGAAGAAATCCTCGACCACTTCCGCTGCGCGAGCGGAGCCGGTCAGGGCGGCGAAAGCTGTACCACCACCGGCCGCAAAACGGCCGGGTGTCAGAAGCGCAAGGGAAGCGCCTGCCGCGCAGGACGATGCGGTAGAGCGTGAGACTCCAGTATCCACGGTTCAACCGGCTGTTGTCCAACAGCCGCGAGTCGAGACTACAGCCGGTACGACGAACTCCATGACGAAAAAGCTGAACGAAACACCCGTCGATGACGACGCAACCCAAAGCGAAGAAACCCCTGCTGCCGTTCCCGGCAAGGTGGAAAAGGTCAAGGCTCGCGATCGTCGTGCAAAGGAAAAAGCACTGCTGAAGGACGCGTTTGCGTCGTCGCAGCCGGGCACCGTCGAGGAACTCGAAGAGCGCCGCGCCAAACTGCGCGCGTTGATCAAGCTCGGCAAGGAGCGCGGCTTCCTCACGTACGCGGAAATCAACGACCACCTCCCGGACAACTTCACCGAGACCGAGGCGATCGAAGGCATCATCAGCACGTTCAACGACATGGGCGTGGCTGTGTACGAGCAGGCGCCGGATGCTGAAACGCTGCTGCTGAACGACAACGCACCCGCTGCTTCGTCAGACGACGAAGTGGAAGAGGAAGCGGAAGTCGCGCTCTCCACCGTCGACTCCGAATTCGGCCGCACAACGGACCCGGTCCGCATGTACATGCGTGAAATGGGTACGGTCGAACTGCTGACGCGTGAAGGCGAAATCGAAATCGCCAAGCGGATCGAAGACGGCCTCAAGCACATGGTGATGGCGATCTCCGCGTGCCCGACCACGATCGCCGACATTCTGGCGATGGCCGAGCGCGTCGCGAACGAGGAAATCCGCATCGACGAACTGGTCGACGGCCTGATCGACGCCAACGCGGAAGATGCAGACGGCTTCTCGGCGCAGGAAGCGGAAGCGATCGAAAGCGAAGACGAGGAAGCCGAGGAAGAGGAATCGGACGACGAGGAAGAAGACGACGGCGCGGCGCAAGCCACGGCCAACGCAGCGCAGATGGAAGCGCTCAAGCGTGCGTCCCTCGAGAAGTTCGCCATGATCAGCGAATGGTTCGACAAGATGCGTCGTGCGTTCGAGAAGGAAGGCTACAAGTCCAAGTCGTATCTGAAGGCGCAGGAAACGATCCAGAACGAGCTGATGACGATCCGCTTTACCGCGCGTACCGTTGAGCGTCTGTGCGACACGTTGCGTGCGCAAGTGGACGAAGTGCGTCAGGTCGAGCGTCAGATTCTGCATACGGTGGTCGATAAGTGCGGCATGCCGCGTGCGGAATTTATCGCGCGTTTCCCGGGCAGCGAAACGGATCTCGAATGGGCTGACAAGATCGTCGGTGAAGGTCACGCGTATAGCGCGATCCTCACGCGTAACATTCCGGCCATTCGCGAACAGCAGCAACGTCTGCTGGACCTGCAGGCGCGCGTCGTACTGCCGTTGAAGGACCTGAAGGAAACCAACCGCCAGATGGCGGCGGGCGAACTGAAAGCGCGTCAGGCAAAGCGTGAAATGACCGAGGCGAACTTGCGTCTCGTGATCTCGATCGCGAAGAAGTACACGAACCGTGGTTTGCAGTTTCTCGACCTGATTCAGGAAGGCAACATCGGCCTGATGAAGGCGGTGGACAAGTTCGAATATCGTCGCGGCTACAAGTTCTCCACGTATGCAACATGGTGGATCCGTCAGGCCATTACGCGTTCGATTGCTGACCAGGCGCGTACGATCCGGATTCCGGTTCACATGATCGAAACGATCAACAAGATGAACCGCATCTCGCGTCAGATCTTGCAGGAAACCGGTCTCGAGCCGGATCCGGCAACGCTGGCCGAGAAGATGGAAATGCCGGAAGACAAGATCCGCAAGATCATGAAGATCGCGAAGGAGCCGATCTCGATGGAAACGCCGATCGGTGACGACGACGATTCGCATCTGGGCGACTTTATCGAAGATACGAACACGGTTGCGCCGGCCGACGCCGCTCTGCATGCCAGCATGCGCGACGTCGTGAAGGACGTGCTCGACTCGCTGACGCCGCGCGAAGCCAAGGTGCTGCGCATGCGTTTCGGTATCGAAATGAGCACCGATCACACGCTCGAAGAAGTCGGCAAGCAGTTCGACGTGACGCGTGAGCGGATCCGTCAGATCGAAGCAAAGGCGCTGCGCAAACTGCGTCACCCGAGCCGTTCGGACAAGCTGAAGTCGTTCCTCGAAGGGAATTGATCGAAGTAGGCGGTCGTGCGAAATGATGTAGCGGTTTGAAGGGGTCTTCCGGTTGTTTCGCTTGGGCGAAGCGGTTGCGAAGGCCCCTTTTTCGTGTAGTATGTCGGCCAATCAACGAATTGGCCCGGCCTTCATGACCGGGTCTTTTTCTTGGGCCGGACGCCGTGCTGGTTGCAGGCAGCGGACTCATAATCCGCCTCCGAAAGGACACCGTCGGTTCGACTCCGACCCGGCCCACCATAGATGTAAAGAAGGGTTCCGAGTTTTCGGAACCCTTTTTGTTTTGTGGTGAGAATCCAATATCAGATGCGGCAATATGCCGCTTATTAAGCGTCGCGTGTTCCCGCGCAATATCACGCTTCACTTTCGAGAAGAGATCGGCGAACCTGGCGCCAGCGTGCGCCGACTCTTAAGGCCTAACCGGTTCCACTGCGGGCCATATGGACCGGCGACCGGGAGGTAAGGAAAACTCCGTGTAAAAAAGTGCACGGCTGTGCCGTTAAATGAATACGGAAGGCTGTTCGATGTATGTCGTCCGCTTTCAGCACGGGCTCTTGTCACACGACGGCTGGCGCCGCGCAGTTCACCTCCGGGCAATGCCCGTGCTGAAGGCTTCACCTCGCCTGACTCCACTTCGCCACGCCGCTCGACAATTCGCGACCCGCTTTAATCACAGCTAATGCAGATACCCGTTCCTCGGAGTATTCGGTGTTAAATCGCCGACTGCATTAAATCAATTAAGTTCCCGCTTTTCCAAAATAAATTTACACCGCATCGATTTAGGCCTATCGCAATCGCCTGATTTCCGAGCAATCAGATGTCTCTCATTTTTCAAACGTTCCGACCCGATTACGTCACGCATATTAAATGCTGTTGCATTCACACAACTTTAATATTGAGATGTTGCGGATAACTTTTGTCCAGAGCAGGCGTACATTCATCCACATTTTGCGATAAGCGTATGAAAGATAAAGACTTAATGCATATCTCGATTTGATTGTTGCGGATTCTGAAAAATCCTGTTGCGTAAATTGCGGGCGTCGCTACTAGGGTCTCCACCTACACTCACGCTTCGTTTCAAGGGTGCCCAGCTGATCCGAAACGGGTCGGCGAACAGGGCGGCAGCGAATGATGCATGCGCTGCTGAGGCAGGTCCCGCTCCCCGCGTAAATTTATCGAACTGGAGTCCCACGCATGAAAAAGAGTCTCATCGTCGTTGCGGTTGCCGCATCGTTTGCTTCCGTCGCTCACGCACAAAGCAGCGTGACCCTGTATGGTCTGCTGGACGCAGGCTTGACGTACACCAGCAACGTCAACCACAACGCAAAGTGGGCAGCAGGTAGCGGCGGCATCAACCAAAGCATGTTCGGTCTGCGTGGTTCGGAAGATCTGGGCGGCGGTCTGAAGGCAATCTTCACGTTGGAAAGCGGCTTCAATATCAACAACGGCAAGTTCGCTAACAACAACGGCATGTTCAACCGTCAAGCGTTTGTCGGTCTGTCGAGCGCGCAATTCGGTATGGTCACGCTGGGTCGTCAATACGACGCGGCACAAGACTACCTGGCACCGCTGACCGCAACGGGCAGCTGGGGCGGCACGTACTTCGCGCACCCGTTCAACAACGACAACCTGAACACGAACGGCGGCTTCGCAGTCAACAACTCGATCAAGTACTCGAGCGCTAACTACGCTGGCTTCACGTTCGGCGGCACGTACGGCTTCTCGAACCAGGCTGGCGCATTCGCAAACAACCGCGAATACAGCGTGGGTGCTGCATACCAGTGGCAAGGCCTGCACCTGGGCGCTGCTTACGCACAGCAGAACAACCCGGGCGCAAGGAACGCAGCAGGCACGGCAAGCAACGGCGGAGCTTCGGACGGTTCGATCCTGGGCCTCACCGGTAACTTCCGTCAGCGTGAATTCGGCGCAGCAGGTTCGTACTCGTTCGGCCCGGCTACCGTCGGTCTGGCATGGACGCAATCGCGTATCGACAACGTCGCTGGCGCACAACAATCGCTGCGCGCCAACAACTACGAAGTCAACGGCAAGTACAACGTGACCCCGGCTCTGGGCCTGGGCGTTGCTTACACGTTCACCGACGGCAAGGGCTACGGCGTTGCTGCAAACGGTGGTTCGGAGTCGGTTCGCTACCACCAGATCGGCCTGCAAGCTGACTACTCGCTGTCGCGTCGTACGGACGTCTACGCACAAGCCGTGTACCAGCACGCAATGGGCGACGGCGGTGTTGCTTCGATCTACAGCGGCGACGTGACGCAACTGCCGTCGTCGTCGAAGAACCAGACGGCCGCTACGGTCGGTCTGCGTCACCGCTTCTAAGCTTCAGCAGAAGAAGCTAGTTGTTGCAGAAAAGGTGCCGTTCGCGGCTAATGCCGTTCAGTTAGCACTGAACGGCATTTTCATTTGCAGAGCAGGAAGAGGTTGTAAACGGCGCGCCGGGGTGTTAACTTTTCGGCGCGATGCTCTCAGCCCACCTTACCTACCTGATCGAAGCGCAAGAGCCGGTAGCCGACCTGAGCCGGCTGGCTGAGCATCTGCCTTACGAATGGATTGAGCACGCGGTGCGTGCTACGGGGACGGCAAGCCTGCGGCGGCGACGCCTGCCGGCCGAGCAGGTGGTATGGCTGGTGATCGCTCTGGCCATGTACCGGCACTGGTCAATCAGTGAAGTGCTCGACGGACTCGATCTGGCGCTACCCAGCGAGGATGCACCATTCGTCAGCAAGAGCGCGGTGACGCAGGCGCGTCAGCGCATCGGCGAAGCGCCGCTGGCCTGGCTTTTTGACCGGACAGCTCGGACCTGGACCCGGCAGGACGCGGCTCACCATGCGTTCAAGGGGTTGAGTTTGTGGGCGATGGACGGCACCACGCTACGCACGCCCGACAGCCCCGCCAACCGGGAGCACTTCGGCGCGCAAGGTTACGCCGGTGGCAGGGTGGCCAGCTATCCGCAGGTGCGCGCAGTGACGCTCACGGCGATTCCAACGCATCTGGTCGCCGACATCAATTTCGGTCGTTACGACACCAACGAGATGGTGTATGCAAAAGGCCTGTTGCCGCAGATACCGGAAGATTCGCTGACGGTATTCGATAAAGGCTTTCTGTCTGCCGAAATCCTCTGTGGCCTGACGATGGGAGGACGTAACCGCCACTTCCTGATTCCCGCCAAATCCAATAGCTGCTGGGAAGTGATCGCGGGTACCGCTGACGATGCGACGGTACGCATGCGCGTCTCGCCGCAGGCGCGCAAGAAGTGTCCGGCTTTGCCCGAATTCTGGAATGCGCGGGCGATCCGCACCATCGATGCGCGCGGGCGCGAACGCGTGCTACTGACTTCGCTGGGCGATCGTCGCCGCTTCAAACCCGCTGATATCCTGGCCTGCTACGAGCGTCGCTGGCAGATCGAAACCAGCTACCGCGAGCTTAAGCAATCGATGCTCGGCTCGGAGTTGACCTTGCGCAGTCGTACGGTCGAAGGTGTGTATCAGGAGATATGGGGTGCGTTGATCGCCTACAACCTGATTCGCCGTGAGATCGCCAGCGCCGCATGGGAAGCGAAACTCGAGCCGACCGATATCAGCTTCGTGCGCGCCCTGCACACGATCCAGCACGAAATGATGTGGGCCGCGCTAACGCCGGCCTATGCGAAATTGCCCGCCTGTCTGAAGCGCCTGCGTGAGCGCCTCAAGTCGCTGCCCAATGAAAAACGACCCGGCCGCGCATGCGACCGGGTCGTCAAATCTCGACCTCACCGTTATACCGTTCGTTTCTTGAAGAAGGATCTTAACTGAACGGCATTAGCCGTTCGCGGCACCTTTTTTTATGGGCGCGCCACTTTGGTGGTCGGCACCCGGCGTGAATGCCGGATGCCGTGGTGCGCCATTCAAGGGCGGGACGCGCAGGCTTGCTACGCGCCGGGCGCGCCGATGATAGGCCACCACCTCCGCCGCGCCATTAATCCATTGGCGCAATAACGTATGGCGATTTCTAACAATTGTGCACACGAGTCTGACAATAATTGACTTTCGCGACAGCGCGCTTGGGGTAGTCTGAAACGATTGAGTTATAGACATTTTTCGCGGCGACGCTAGCACGTGTGCTGCAGGTGCGCGTTCTTACTGCATGGATACTCCCGCTTCAAACCCGCTGGCTCGTTCGCCAGCCATTCAGGATCTCACCGACGAGCAATGGCATCTCATCGTGCCGCTCCTGCCTGAAATGAAAGATCACGGACCTCGGCGTGGCCGTCCCAGCATCGACATCCGTTGCGTGGTGAACAGCGTGCTGTGGGTGCTGCACACTGGCAAGCCATGGCACGCAATGCCCGACCGCTATGCGCCTTATCAGACCGCGCATCGCTATTATTTGCGCTGGAAGAATTCAGGGGTGCTGGCCAATATCGCCTTTGCCTTGTTCGATACCGATGCCATGCTGACGCGGCCTATCACTCGCAGGGGCTATCCGCGCCCAGCGTAGCAGGCTCAGAACCGTTTCGGAATAACAAGCAGAAAGGCCGTCATCCGGTTACCGGATGACGGCCTTTTCAATCGCATGCTTTGGCCTGCTGCATGAAGGTGCTGATCGAAGGCACCGCTCAATCACGCATGCTGTTCGACCTTGAACACTGCAACCGCATTTCGCAGACGTTCGGTCTGCTCGTCGAGTGAACCGGCTGCAGCCGCTGCCTGTTCGACTAGCGCAGCATTGCGCTGCGTCACATCGTCCATCTGGCGGATCGCGAGATTGACTTCGCCGATACCCGAACTCTGTTCTTTCGAGGCCGCCGAGATCTCGTTCATGATCGCCGTCACGCGGCGCACGGCGTCGACCACCTCGCTGATCGTGCTGCCGGCTTTGCCTGCCAGCGTCGAGCCTTCGCCGACCTGCGCGACGGACTGATGGATCAGCACCTTGATCTCTTTGGCTGCCGTCGCGCTGCGCTGCGCGAGATTGCGCACTTCGCCCGCAACGACCGCGAAGCCGCGGCCTTCTTCACCGGCGCGCGCCGCTTCCACCGCTGCGTTCAGCGCGAGGATATTGGTCTGGAAGGCGATGCCTTCGATCACGCTGATGATCTCGCCGATCTTGCGCGAACTATCGGTGATGCCGGCCATTTTCTCGACCACGTCATTGACGACCTCGCCGCCACGCGCGGCAATGTTCGATGCATCCGCCGCGAGTTCTGACGCGGTCGCCGCATTGTCGGCGTTCTGCGTGACGGTCTTGGTGAGTTCGTCCATGCTGGCGGCAGTCTGCTGCAACGATGCGGCCTGTTCTTCGGTACGGCTCGACAGATCCAGGTTGCCCGCGGCGATCTCTTTCGAGGCGATCGTGATCGTTTCGGCGGACGTCTTGATCCGCGCGACGGTCGCAGCCAGTTGATTGCGCATCTCGCGCAGCGAGAACAACAGGCTCGACGCGTCGTCGCGCCGTAGGTCGATGTGAGTGGCGAGGTCGCCGCGCGCGATCTGCATGGCAATCGCCGCTGCCGTGGAAGGCTCTCCGCCGATCGAACGCGATACGTTGCGCACCACCCGCGAAGCCACGAACGACACCAGCACACCCAGCAGCACCAGCATGCCGGCCGAGCGCGCGAGGGTCGCGTAGAACTGCGCCTGGATGTCATCCATATAGGCGCCGGCGATAAAGTCCCAGTTCCACGGGCCGAAGCGCTTCACATAGCCGATCTTTTCGCTCGGCGCCGTCTCGCCGGGTTTCGGCCACCAGTAGCGCAGATAGCCTGCGCCGCTCGCCGAGCCGCCTGCCTGCGCGATGTCGTGATACAGCGCATTGCCTTTGGCGTCTCGGAAGCTGCTCATATCCTTGCCGTTCAGCTTCGGACTCATCGGATGAGCGACCATTACCGAATCGCTCCGCACGATCGTCACGTAGCCCGATGTGCCGTAGCGTTGCGCAGTGATGCGGGCGATGGCCTGCTGTTTGGCCTCATCGACCGGGAGCTTGCCCGCGTCGGCCTGCTTCGCGTAGTCCGCGACGAGCGACACCGCCATGTCGGTGACGTCGGCCAGATCCGCGCGCCGTGCGTCCATTTGAGCGTTTCGTGCATCGAACGCATTCACAACGGTCACGATCAGAAGCGCCGCCCAGCAAAGCAGTATCGGCACCCACAATTTCTGTTTTAGTGTCAGACGGTTCATTATCGGTTTCGACAATACGTTGAACTCGGAATAGGGAGGGGCTGCAATCTGCGTTGCATAGCCGGCATAACGGCTATTGCTGTGGATTCTTTATTCCGGCGTCCGAAATTGCCGCCTGAAACGTGAATTTCCGGCCCGAGGCGACCGATGAAATACGGGAAACGTCGAGGAAAATCGGGGAAAAAGGAGCCAAAACCCGTAGAAAATCGCGGGAAACCGCGGCGAGCTGCAAGAGGCAGCCGGGCGCACGCGCTTACCCTAGATCTGTTCTTGACCAAACGCGCACAGGCGTTCGAGGTCCAGCACGTCGATCTGGTTGTACGAGAGGCGCAAAATCTGCAGCCTTTCGAGGTTTTGCAGTGCCTGGTTGATCCGTTGCCGCGACACGCCTGCCAGCAGGCCGACTTCTTCCTGCGAAATGGCCAGCGTGCGACCGGTATCGGGGTAGAGGTCCGGATTGAACAGTTGCGCGAGCGACTGGGCGACGCGCGCGTCGACATCCAGCAGACGGCTATTCTGGATCGACGCGATGAATTCGCCCATGCGGTTGTTCAACTGCCGGATCACAAAACCGGTGAACGGTAGGCTCGATTCGAGCAGCGCATGGAACGTCTCCGACGGCACGAACATCACGAGCGAAGGCTGAATGGCGGCCACGTCGTATTTGCGCAATTCGCGCTTGATCACGCTGCCTTCGCCGAACCAGCCGCCGGGTGGCACGCCGGAGAGCGTGCAACTGCGTCCCGAGGCGTTGTAGATGGCGAGTTTGATGAGGCCGGAATGGACGCCGATCCAGTAGTCTGACGGCTCCTGGCGGCGCGCGATCCAAGCTCCCCCTTCCAGCCGCTCCGCGTGCGCGCTGGCAAGCACGATGGCTTGGTGCTCGGCGGCGAGCGCCCTGAACCATGCGCAGGTGCCGAAAAGCCGCGGCAGATCGGCGCGCGGGACCCGTTCAGGCCGGTGCGGGTGGGAGTCTGCGACGACGGTAAACGGTGCGTCTTCCATAAGCGGCGAGCGGGGTGTAGGCGGGTGAAGTCGGTTGAATAGAACCAGGGCGCGTCACTCTGTCATTTGAATGACAGACAGTTCACCATGACAATTGCTAGGCTAGCTCATCAATCAGAAAAATCGACGGCGCGGCCAGCGCCTCAGGAGACAAAGCGATGACACACATGTTCGAAGAAGGCCTCCAGCGGCGCGAGGCCAATTATGTCCCGCTGACGCCCATCGATTTCATCGTACGCGCAGCGGAAGTCTACGGTGAGCGGCTGGCGGTCGTCCATGGGGAGATTCGCCGTAACTGGCGCGAAACCTACGAGCGCGCGCGGCGTCTGGCCAGCGCGCTGCAGCAGGCCGGTATAGAACGCGGCGACACGGTTGCCGCTTTGCTGCCGAATATTCCTCCGATGATAGAAGCGCATTTCGGCGTGCCGATGGCCGGCGCCGTGCTCAATACGCTGAATACGCGGCTCGACGTATCGTCGCTGCTGTTCATGTTGCGTCATGGCGAGGCGAAGGCCTTGATCGTCGATACGGAGTACAGCGAATTGGCGCACCGCGCCGCGCTGGAATTCCCGGAGTTGCGCGTGATCAGCGTGGCCGATGCGATGCCCGCCGACGCCAGCAAGTTTATCCGCGCAACCGACTACGAAGCCTTCCTGCAAACCGGCGACCCCGAGTTCGCCTGGACCTTGCCCGCCGACGAGTGGGACGCTATCGCGTTGAACTACACCTCGGGCACGACGGGCGACCCTAAAGGCGTGGTCTACCACCATCGCGGCGCGTATCTGAATGCGCTCAGCAATATCCTCGAATGGGATATGCCCAAGCATGCGGTCTACCTTTGGACCTTGCCGCTCTTTCACTGCAACGGCTGGTGTTTCCCATGGACCGTTGCCGCGCGTGCCGGCGTCAACGTCTGTCTACGCAAATTCGACGCGAAGACGGTGTTTGACCTGATCCGCCGCGAAGGCATCACGCATTATTGCGGCGCACCGATCGTGCAAAGCGCGCTCGCGAATGCGCCCGCCGAATGGCGTGAGGGCATCACGCATCGCGTGTCGACGATGGTGGCGGGCGCGGCCCCCGCACCGGCGGTGATCGCGAAGATGAAGGAGATCGGCTTCGATCTGACGCATGTGTATGGACTCACCGAAACCTACGGCCCGGCCGCGGTCTGCGCAAAACAGGAAGAATGGGACACGCTCGACGACAACGCGCGCGCCGAAATGAACGCGCGGCAAGGTGTGCGTTATCACTTGCAGGCGGCCGTTACGGTACTCGATCCGGACACGCTCGCGCCCGTGCCTGACGACGGCGAAACGCTCGGCGAGATCATGTTCCGCGGCAATATCTGCATGAAGGGGTACCTGAAGAACGAGCGCGCCACGGAAGCGACCTTCCGCGGCGGCTGGTTCCATACCGGGGATCTCGGCGTGCGGATGCCTGACGGCTACATCCGTATCCGTGATCGCAGCAAGGACATCATCATTTCGGGCGGCGAGAACATCTCGAGCATCGAGGTCGAAGACACGCTGTACCGTCACCCTGCGGTGTCGGTTGCCGCCGTGGTGGCGATGGCCGATCCGAAGTGGGGTGAGGTACCCTGCGCGTTCGTCGAACTCAAGGAGGGCGCTCAGGTGAGCGCAGAAGAGATCATCGCGCACTGCCGGCTATTTCTTGCGGGATACAAGCTGCCAAAGGCGGTGCGTTTCGGCGAATTGCCGAAGACGTCGACGGGAAAAATTCAGAAGTTCGAACTGCGCGCGCGGATCAAGGCGGAACAAACCGAATAGATCGCGCGCGAGGGTCTAGCGCACCGAATGGCGCGCTATGGGTGCTGAGCGATGCAAGCGCGGGATTCCGCGCGCATCAGTTTCGACAAGCGCTTAACCGCGCGTGTCGACCCAACGTCGTGCCCAGCGTGCCGAGTGCTGCAGTGCCTGTTCTTCGTTCGGGAAGTAATCGAGCGAATAGAACTGGTAGCGCCCTTCGGTACGCGCGCTGTTAGCGCGTTCGAGCAACAGGTTGGATGAGAAGCTACCGTCGGGCAAACGATGTGCCGAGGGTTTGACGGCATAGCCGTTGTAATGATGAATATGTTTGTTTTGCATTTTATATTTTAATAATGTTCGAGTGCGCGCCTGCCGTGCGAGCCGTTATACGGGTCACGCGGACGAGCCGATTCAAGCCATTGCGAGCCGAATCCAAACGCAGTCGGAAAGCTAAAAAGGGCGTTAAAGCCAGAGGGGAGAATGAGGTGCAACGAGGCGTTTGGCGCTTAGGCTAGCTGAACAATATATGCAGCTAAAAGCGATCGCGCCAACTGTGGGAGACAACGCTCCGCGAGGATGTCGCTGCAGCCCGATGTCCGTTGCCGGACACCGAGCCCTTCAAACTTACATCGGCTTGATGTTAGCCGCTTGCAGACCCTTCGGGCCTTGCTTCGTTTCGAAGCTCACCTTCTGATTTTCAGCCAGCGTCTTGAAGCCGTCGCCGCTGATTTCGGAGAAGTGCGCGAACAGGTCGTCGCCGCCCTTGTCCGGGGTGATGAAGCCAAAGCCTTTGCTGTCGTTGAACCACTTAACGGTACCGGTATCCATGAAGAATCCTTGAGGAAAAAATAGAAAAATTTGCTCTGTTGAGGAGCGCGTGAAGGGTCAAGGAGGGAGAGGACAACGAATACCGCTGAGGAGCGAGACATTGATGAACAGCAATCGAACTTCTTGAACTTCGGATGCCACAGTAACCGCCGGGCCATGTCAGCGTCAACACTTATCTTGTAACTGTTTTGTTATGGGCATCGTTTGTGCATGAGGGGCGTGTGGTCATGTGACCCTCGTTGCTTACTTGCCGTGTCGCGCGGCACGGCAAGTCACTCCAACTGGGTTTCGGTTTCAGATGCCCACTTTATGCGCTGTCAGGATCAGGCGTAATCCGAGCGCGGCAACTGCGCTTGCGGCGACGCGATCGATCCAGGCCTTCCACTGCAGATAGATTTCGCGCGGACGTTTGCTCGAAAAGCACAAGGCGACCACGGTGTACCAGCCGGCTTCAATGGCGAAGATCGCAGGGGGCAATGCAAAGTAGCACCACAGCGGCGGATGTTGCGGAAGCAAGGCCGCGAAGATACTGCCGTAGTAGACCGCTGTCTTCGGATTGCTGAGTTGTGTGCTCAAACCGATCCAGAAGGATTTGCGCACGTTGGTAGCGGCGGCTTGCGCCGCGTCGAACGCGAGCGGTTTGGCCGCACCGCGCCAGATCTTCGACGCAAGGTAGATCAGATAAAGGCCGCCGGCCACTTTCAAGCCGACGTACAGCCATTCCACTGTCGCCAGCAAGGTGTACAGGCCGAGCAAGGCGATACCGCTAAAGAACACGCCGCCGATGCCCATGCCGGCCGCCGTTGCAAGGCCGTCGCCGCGCGAGAGTCCGATTGCATTGCGTGCAACGATAACGAAGCTCGGTCCTGGGCTCATTGCACCGAGCAGCAGTGCGGCCAGGATTGTGACGATGGCGGTCGAGGCGGGCATTTTTGTGTGTCTCCTACAGGCGGCGATGCGGATCAGTGAACATAGCATGGGAGGGCGAGGTTTTGTTTTCGGTCAGCGCCAATAGAACCAATAAAGAACCAATAAGAATCGAAAAAGCCGGTAACGAACGCCAACCGAATGACAAAGAAAGCCCATCACCGCACGCAGCCAATCAGTTGCTGCAAGCAGCGGAAATTGGATGCTAGAATGCCCTCCCATACGCTAAAGCAGCCTTGGAGCACCAAGGCCGATCGGGCGCGATTCGAGCCGTTTGCCGACGAATTCCCCTAAATCCAGGATTTATTGGGCATGATTCCCGATGCGAGTTGTCGCGCATCAGGCGCGGCGTCGTGAGTTCGATTCGCACTCAACCCATCTGATTCACGCATAGGCTTCGCGTTGTTTAGCGAAGCCTTTGTTTTTCCAACGCGAGCACTATCAGCCGCGAAACCGGTACGTTATGAAAGAGCGAGAAGAACAACGGCTGTTCGACCTCGACGGGAATGCGCGTGAGCGCCTGATCGTGTGGATCCGCCGACGCATGGACGAATACGGCATTACGATTGAAGCGCTTGCTGATGCAATCGAGGCCGACAAAGCCGCAGTGCGGGCCGTGATGTATCGCGACGCCTACGGAAATACGTGGGACGGTCATGGCGAAAAGCCGGATTGGCTTGCGCGTGCAATCTACGCTGGACAGAACATCGACCATTTCCGCTGTTGAGCGGGGCCTCAGTTTCTTCTGCTAATCGTTTTCCTGCGTGGCTGCGCGATATCGCGTTGTGCCAATTGATTCGGCATCCAAAAAAAAGCCCGCGCGGGGCGGGCTTAACCTACTCGGAGTTTCGCGATCCAGTCGCTAGACGGATCATCTCCAGTGTATGTGAAAGCTTTATGAAAGTATAGAAAATCCGCGTTACAGATCGAAAAACACGGTTTCCTTGTCGCCCTGCATATAGATATCGAACCGGTACACATTGGCCGTGTTCGGCTCGCGGCGCGCGATCAGCGTGCCACGCCTGTCCGCCGGAACCGCTGCCAGCACGGCATCCCGTTCGTTAGCCTCGGCTTCGTCCTCGAAATAGATGCGCGTGAAGGTGTGCAGCAGCATGCCGCGCATCGTCACGATCACATTCAGATGCGGCGCTTCGTCCGGGTTTGCGCGGCCGGGTTTCACCGTTTCAACGACAAAGCGCTGGAGCGGATCGGTGCCCGTACCGACGCGGGCGAAGCCGCGGAAACCGGTCTTCAGGATTTCCTCGCGTGATTCCGGGTAGTGGCCTTGCGCGTCTACCTGCGACACTTCCAGCATCGCATCGCCGATCACCTTGCCGTCGCCGTCGAACACCTGGCCGACGATCGTGATGTGCTCGCCGGCCGCTTCGCGGTCGGCCAGAACCGGCGTAAACAGGCTCTTGAAGGCGAAGTCGTATTGCTGAGGGCACAGACCGTAGGCGAAGTACGGTCCAACCGTTTGCGAAGGCGTTTGTTTGAGGGTCGTCATGGCTTAGCGCTCCATCGGAGTTTCGTTGCGGCCGCGCAGCACGATGTCGAAGTCGTAGCCGAGCGCATAGGCCTCTTGCGTCGTATCGAGCGAGAAGCCTGCAATCAGGCGGTCGCGTGCGTGCTCGGGCGTGCCCTGGAAAATCGGGTCGAAGGCCAGCAGCGGGTCGCCGGGGAAATACATCTGCGTGACGAGGCGCGAGCCGAAATGGTCGCCGAACAGCGAGAAGTGAATGTGATTCGGACGCCACGCGTTCGGGTGATTGCCCCAAGGGTAAGCGCCTGGTTTGATCGTCAGAAAGCGATAGCGGCCTTCGTTGTCGGTGATGCAGCGGCCGGCACCGAGGAAGTTCGGGTCGAGCGGCGCGTCGTGCTGATCGTTCTTGTGCACATAGCGGCCGGCAGCATTGGCTTGCCAGATCTCAACCAGCGTATTGCGCACCGGGCGGCCGCCTTCGTCGAGCACGCGGCCCGTCACGATGATGCGCTCGCCGAGCGGCTCGCCGTTGCGCACCGCATTGCGCGTCAGATCGTGATCGAGCGCGCCGAGGTCTTCGGTGCCGTAGACCGGTACACGCTGGTCGCGCAGTTTTTCCTTCAGCGGAATCAGCGGACGCGTCGGGCCGCGTTTGACCGAAGAACCGTAGCCGGGATAGACGTAGGCGGGGTGGGACGCGAAGTCGCGCGCGGTGAGAAAGGACTCGTCCATCAGTGTCTCCTTCGGGGAATTGTGGGATACAGCGTATGGAGCGACTTTATCTAACCTGAGAGGTTATGCAAAATGACGTTTTCGCCCATTTCGTATAACCTACCGTTATGCAACGCAGCCTCGCGGACAGCCGCGTCAAATTCCGTCATCTCCAGTGCTTCCTGGCCGTCGCCCAGTTCGGCGGCGTGCAGCGGGCGGCCGAAAGCCTGTCCATTACGCAGCCCGCGGTCTCCAAGACGGTTGCCGAACTGGAGGCGATTCTCGGCGTGAAGCTCTTCGAGCGCGGCCGCCACGGCGCCGTGCCGACCCGCGAGGGGCAGCTCTTCATGCCGCATGCGAGCGCCTGTGTCAGTGCGTTGCGACAGGGTGTGGACTTGCTGGCGCGCGCGGAAGGCGCGGCGGCCGCCACGCTGGAAATCGGCATTCTGCCGACCGTCGCGGCTGCGCTGGTGCCGCCGGTGCTGAAGCGGTTCGCCGCGCTTTGGCCGCGCGTGATCGTGCGCCTTGCCACCGGCGCCAACCCCGAATTGCTCGAGCGTTTAAAGGCCGGCACGATCGAATTCGCGATCGGGCGTCTGGCGGACCCGGAACGGATGGTTGGGCTCAGTTTCGAGCAGCTTTTCAGCGAGCCGTTGATTGCCGTGGTCCGCGCCGGGCATCCGTTGGCGCTGGGGGCCGGCTTGCCGGCCACGTCGCTGGAGGATTTTCCGGTGGTGCTGCCGCCGTTCGGCACGCTGATCCGGCAATCGGCTGAAAGCCTGTTGAGCGCGTGGGGCGTGCCGCCGTTGTCGGGGTTTGTCGAAGTGCTGTCGGTGTCGACGGGGCGTGCGTTGACGCTGGAGAATGACGCGGTGTGGTTCGTGCCACTGAGCGCCGTCGAATATGAACTGGTGCACGGTATGTTGGTGCGTTTGCCCTTGCCGTTCGCGGGCACCGGCGAGCCTGTGGGGCTGATCCGGCGCTCGGACACGCAGCCGTCTCCTGTGGGACGGGCGTTTATCGATGCCGTGCGCGAGGTTGCGCAGCAGCGCATGGCGGCGGCCGCTGGCAAGCCTGCGGTTAAACGTGCGTCCAAACGCAGTCGCGGCGGCATGTCCAAGACCTGACGCACGTCGCCAAGCGAAGCTGGAGATGCGGGAGTCACGGGAAATGCAGGAGGCGCAGTAGACGCCCGCTGCGGCCCAATTCTCCCCGCGTGAACCATCCAGTACAAAATGAAGGTTGCGAACGCCCTGCTACCCGGTGTACAAACACGGTGCAAAAGCCGTCACGGGCCGCATTGCTGCGGCACACCGCGCATACGGTGTCACACTTCAGGTGAATGACGGCGTGCACCGAACAGCAGAAACATCACGAACACGCGCAACAGCGTACGAAAGACTGCACAAGGAGATTGCCATGCCCAGCGACTTGCCCACTCCAGACGCCGCGCTGCGCGCCGTGTCGGCGCCTGAGCACAATCCGCTCGGCACCGCCGGCCTCGAATTCGTGGAGTTCGCCTCGCGCGAGCCGAAGGCGCTCGGCGAGACGTTCACGAAACTCGGCTTCAAGGCGATTGCGCGCCATATCAGCAAGGACGTCACGCTGTATCGCCAGGGCGAGATGCATTTCCTGATCAACGCGGAGCCGGATTCGTTTGCCGAGCGCTACGCCGAGGAATACGGCGCCGGCATCTGCGCGATCGGCATTCGCGTGGCCAACGCGCAGCGCGCCTTCGACCGCGCGATCGAACTCGGTGCATGGGCGTTCGAAGGCGAACGCCTCGGTGCGGGCGAGTTGCTGATTCCGGCGATCCAGGGCATTGGCGATTCGCACATCTATTTCGTCGACCGGTGGCGCGGCCGTGGCGGCCAGCGCGGCGGCCTCGGCGACATCTCGATCTTCGACATCGACTTCCGTCCGATCGAGATCGATACCGCGCACGCCGATCTGAGTCACGCGGGCACCGGCCTGGTTGCGGTCGATCATCTGACGCAAACGGTCGGTGAGGGCCGGATGCAGGAATGGCTCGACTTTTATCGCGACCTGCTTAACTTCCGTGAGATTCACGAACTGCACGCGAACTGGCATGTGTCCGCGGAATCGCGCGTGATGGTGTCGCCATGCGGCGCGATCCGCGTGCCTTTGTATGAAGAAGGCACGCGCCGTACGAATCTGATGCACGACTATCTGCCGGATCATCCGGGCGAAGGCGTGCAGCACATCGCGCTCGCCACCGACGATATCTTTGCGTGCGTCGAGCAACTCCTCGCGAACGGCGTCGAATTCGTCGAGCCACCGCCGCGCTATTACGAGCAACTGGACGCGCGCCTGCCAGGTCATGGGCTCGATGTCGAGCGGCTCAAGCGCACGCATGTTCTGGTGGACGGCGAGATCGGCGCCGACGGCGTACCGCTGCTGTTCTTTCAGACCTTTGTGCGACGCGGCGCCGGCGAGATCTTCTTTGAGATCGTGCAACGGCAGGGTCACCACGGTTTCGGCGAAGGCAATTTGAGCGCGTTGGCGCAGGCACGCGAGCAAACCGGCGCTTAACGCTTAACGCTTAGCGCTTGCCGTTTGCCACTCGGCGCCTGCCGCTGAATCAATCAGTATCGGGATTGCCGCCCAGCCCAGGATTCACGGCGCTGTATGCCGCCGCTTCCCGCAACAGCCACTCGCGAAAGCTCGTGAGCGGCTTACCGTGGCTCAACTCCGTCGGATAGACGAGGTAATACGCCGAGTCGGCGACGGCGGGTGCGTCGAGCGGCATCACGAGTCCGAGCTGTTCGAGCTGTGCGTCGACGAAAAAGCGCGGCACCAGCGCGATGCCGAGACCGGCCGCGGCGGCGCTGATCAGCATCGTGTGGAGTTCGTACCGGACCCCTTGCATCGTCCGGTTATCGTCGACGCCGAGGTTGGCGAACCATGACGCCCAGCCGTCAGGCCGGGTGGTGGAATGCAGTAGCGGGTAGTCCAGCAGTTCTGCCGCAGTTTCCACGGGCCGGGCCAGCAGACTCGCCGCACACACCGGCACGACTTCCTCGCTAAACAGAAAATCCGCCGACGTGCCTGGCCATGTCGGCTTGCCGTAGTGAATCGCGGCTTCGAAATGCGTATCGGCGAACGGGAAGGTGCCGGTGCGCACGCCCATATTGACCCGCACGTCCGGATACTGCGCGTTGAATGCCGCCAGCCGCGGAATCAGCCATTGCGATGCGAAAGTCGGCAGCACCGCCAGTTCCAGATAACCACCGCCGCTGCCATGCGCAATGATCGACAGCGTGTCGCGGTCCAGTTGTTCCAGCGAGCGCCGCACCTGCGCGCTATAGACCTTGCCTGCCTTGGTCAGCACCACGCGCTGTTTGACGCGCACGAAGAGCCGCACGCCGAGATTGCTCTCCAGCGTATTGATCTGCCGGGACACCGCGCTTTCGGTGAGGAACAGCTCGCGCGCCGCATGCGTGAAGCTCTCGTGCCGCGCGGCGGCTTCGAAAGCGAGCAGCGCGCCCATGTTGGGGATCTTGAACTTTCGCACGTTGATTCCAAAAACGCATCAAGTGGCGATTTTATCTCGCTTTACGGCAGTGCTGCGAATTTGAATAATCTTGCATCCAACGATGCCGTGCTTGCGCCTTGAAGCCATGCCGGCAGGCCATCTTCAAACACACGAACGCGTGCTCACCGCGCTCCGCCCGGAACCGATATGCGAAACATCAAGAATGCGAATGTCGAACAACTGCTGCTGAAACTGCTCGGCGCAGAGAAAACCGCGAGGCTGTTCGCCACCCTGAACCATCCGCAGATTCTTAACGAATGGGAGGGCGGCACCGTTACGCGCGCCGAACTGGCGCAGGCGATGAACATGGCGCTGTTCGAAGACCTGCTGGCGCGCTCGGCGAATGGCCGCCAGTACACCGAGGAGGCGATCGCCGCTGGTGGCAGTGTCTACTTCGATCATGGTGCATTGCGCACGGTGCGCTGGGCGGCGAGCGGCGCGTTGCCGCCGGGCGAAGCGGCTTTCGCGCGCATCCTGCGTCCGCTCGGCTTCAGCATCAACGGCCGTTATCCACTCGATCGCCTTGGCATGACCGGCCGCGCCTGGGCGCACGATGACGCCCCCGATGAGATCGCGCAGTTCTTCGTCAGCGAATTGCATCCCGAGCGTTTCTCGGCAGAGTTTCAGCAGGCGGTGACGAACGTGATCGGCGCCTCGCGCGATCCGTTGACGCCGCAAGCCGCCGGCCAGTTGTGGGAGCTCGAACGCGACGGCGTGTTGCCGCTCGAGGCGGCTCACGCGTTGCTGCCGGTGATCGTCGGCGCCTTCGCCCGTCAGCATGAGACGCCACGCGAAGCCGATTACGAAGTATTGTTGAAGGAGTCGGCAGAAATGGCGTGGATCGCGACCGAAGGCAATGCGTTCAATCACGCTACCGATCGCGTCGCGGACGTGTTCAAGCTCTCCGACGACGAAAAGGCGAAGGGTCGTCCGATGAAGCCGGAAGTCGAGCGTTCGCGTTCGGGCCGTGTGTTTCAGACCGCATACCGTGCGGACATCGTGCGGCGCGAATTCCGTGCGGCCGATGGCAGCATCGTGACGCGCGAGGTGCCGGGTTCGTTCTACGAGTTCATCACGCGCAAGCGGACCTTCGATCAGGACGCGCGTCGCTGGGAAACGGACCTGCGTTTCGACGCGGGCAACGCGCAGGGCATCTTCAAGATGACCGCGAGCCAGGCGGCTTAATTTGTAAGCGCAGGGTGATAGCGCGAGCGTCGGACACGAGACATGAGAGGCGGAGTGGGAACGTCATTGGATGAAGAGCAGGGCGCGGGCATGAGTGCTTCGTTGAGCGACGCGGCTCATGGCCCGTCAAAAGCGCCGCGCGTTGCCAAGCCCTTTCAAGGGACCGCTGCTGTTATGCAGGCGCTCGAAGCTGACCTCCGCCGCAACGTACGCGGCGAAGTGCGCTTCGATCAGGGCTCGAAAGCGCTCTATGCGGCGGATGCGTCGAACTATCGGCAAGTCCCGCTCGCCGTGGTGGTGCCATCGGACGTCGACGATCTGCTCGAAACGCTCGCTGCGTGCCGCCGCAATGACGTGCCCTTTCTCCCGCGCGGCGGTGGCACCTCGCAGAACGGCCAATGTGTGAATGTCGCGGTGGTGGCCGACGCGAGCAAGTATGTGAACCGCGTCGTGTCGGTCGATCCTGTAGCGGGCGTGGCGATCGTCGAACCGGGTGTGGTCTGCGACACCTTGCGCGATGCCGCCGAAGAACACGGCCTCACGTTCGCACCCGATCCCGCGACTCACAGTCGCTGCACGCTCGGCGGCATGATCGCCAACAACTCGTGCGGCGCGCATTCGGTAATGGCCGGCAAAACGGTGGAGAACGTCGAGGCGCTGGAAATCGCAACCTTCGATGGCGCCCGTTTCTGGGTCGGCCCCACTCCGGACGGCGAACTCGAACGCATCATCGCCGCAGGCGGCCGCCAGGGCGAAATCTACGCCGCACTCAAGCAACTGCGCGACACCTACGCCGTTCAGATTCGCGCGAAATTCCCGCAGATCAAGCGGCGCGTGTCGGGCTTCAACCTCGATCAACTGCTGCCGGAAAACGGCTTCAATGTCGCACGTGCGTTGGTCGGCACCGAGGGCACCTGTGCCGTGACCTTGCAGGCGAAAGTTCGGCTCGTAAAGAGCCCGGCGAAACGCGTGATCGTCGTGGTCGGTTTCACCGATATCTACACCGCCGCGGACGCCGTGCCGCATTTCATGCGCTGCGGGCCGATCGCGATCGAAGGGCTCGACCGTGCGATCGTTCGCGGCTTGCAGGCGCGCGGGTTGAAGAAGGATGAGATCGCCTTGTTGCCGGCAGGTGATGCCTGGGTCGTGCTCGAATTCGGTGCTGATACGCAAGACGACGCCGTGCATCAGGCGCAAACCGCTGAGGCATATTTCTCGTCGGGCGCAGCAGGACCGAACGTGTCCGCGATGCTTGTCGAAGATCGTGCTCTGCAGGCGAAGGTGTGGTCGATCCGCGAGACGGGCGCGTCGGCGGTGGCCTTGTCGGTGGATGCAGGCACGCCCGATCCAGTGGTCGGCTGGGAGGATGCAGCGGTCGATCCAATGCGTCTCGGCGATTATCTGCGTGCGTTTCAGGCGCTGGTGGATCGCTATGGCTACGAGACGAGTCTATACGGTCATTTCGGCGACGGCTGCGTCCACGCGCGTATTACCTTCGATCTGCGCAGCGTGGAAGGCGTCGCGACGTGGCGCAAGTTTCTGCGCGAGGCCGCGGAACTGGTGGTCGAATTCGGTGGCTCGCTCTCGGGCGAACACGGCGACGGCCAGGCCAAGGCCGAATTCCTGCCGATCATGTACGGCCCCGAACTGATGCAGGCGATGGAGCAATTCAAAGCGATCTGGGACCCGGCCAATCGATTGAATCCCGGCAAGGTCGTGCATGCGTATCGCGCCGACGAAAACCTGCGCATGGGTCCGGCCTACAAGCCCGTGACACTGCAAACGAAGCTCACCTTCGCGAGCCAGGAAGGCGACGGTTTTCAGCGTGAGATCGAACGATGCATCGGCATGGGCAAGTGCCGCTCGCTAGAAGGCGGCACGATGTGCCCGAGCTTTCGCGCGACACGTGAAGAGAAATACTCGACACGTGGCCGCGCGCATCTGTTCTGGGAAATGCTGCAAGGCGACGTGATCGCCGATGGCTGGCAAAGCCGTGAAGTGAAAGAGGCGCTTGATACCTGCCTCGCGTGCAAGGGCTGCAAATCCGATTGCCCGACGCATACGGATATGGCGTCGTACAAAGCGGAGTTTCTTTCGCATTACTACGAGACGAATCGCCGGCCGCGTCAGGCGTTGTTTATGGGGCGGATTGGCGAATGGGCGCCGTGGGCGGCGCGCTTCCCGCGGTTGACGAATTTTATGACGTCGGCGCCGGGGTTGGCTGCGGTTGGGAAGTGGGTCGCCGGTGTCGCGCAAGCACGTGAGTTGCCAATGTTTGCTACGCGGACGTATCGGCAGATTGCTCGGCGTTCGCCTCAGACGGAGCTTGATGCTCGCTCTCCTGGTGAGGTGAAGAAAGTCATCCTGTGGGTCGATACGTTCAACGATCACTTCACGCCAGAGATCGCGCAGGCCGCGGCCGATGTGCTGACGCAAATGGGGTGGCACGTCGTGCTGCCGAAGAACCGGTTGTGTTGCGGGCGTCCGCTGTATGACTTCGGTTTACTCGACCGTGCGCGCGAGTTGCTGACCACCATTCTCGATGACCTCGGAGAGGACATCGCCGCGGGTGTGCCGGTGGTCGGGCTCGAACCGGGTTGCCTGTCGGTGTTCAAGGATGAACTGCTGAAGCAGTTCCCCGATCATGCTTTAGCGACGCAACTATCGGCGCAGACGTTTCTATTTTCCGATTTCGTCGCGCGTCAGCCGTTCGATTGGCCGACGCTCGCAGCGGACGTGATCGTGCACGGACATTGTCATCAGAAGGCGCTGTTCGGTATGCAAGGCGATACCGCGCTCCTGAACAAGCTTGGCGTGAAGTGGAAATTGCTCGATACGGGATGCTGTGGCATGGCGGGATCGTTCGGCTTTAACGACGAGCATCACGTGCTTTCGGAGAAGATCGGCGAAGACACGCTGTTTCCAGCGGTGCGTGCTGCTGCGGCGGCAAACGCGGAAACGATCGTGCTGACTAACGGCTTCAGTTGCCGGGAGCAGATCGAACAGGGGACCGGGCAACACGCGATGCATATCGCGCAACTAGCGCAGCGGGCGTTGGCGGCGCGCCGTTAAGGGGCCGTAGCGCCGTCGTTATTTTTTCGCCGGCTCTGAGGTAGCCGACGTCTGCGGGATGTCGGCGCTGGTTGCCATCCACAACACCTCGGCGTCTTCGTCGCTAGTGGACACTGCTGCGTGGCCGGTACGGCTGTCGAAGTAAAGGCTGTCGCCCGCATTCAGATGCGTCGGCGCGTACAACTCGGAATAGAGACACACACTGCCGCTGATCACGTACAGGAATTCTTCGCCCTCGTGACGGCCCCAGTCATCGAAGGCATCCAGCGTGTGCGCCGAAATGCGGATGCGAAACGGCAACATCGCTTTGTGCGCCAGATCCGTGGCGAGCAACTCCATCTGATAGCCGCGGTAGGCGTGACGCTGGCCTTCGTTTTTGCGGGTCAACGCGCGGCGGCCGCTGGCGCTGACTTTGGGCGTCGAGCCGAAGAGCTCGCCGATTTCAATCTTCAGACCGAGAACGATTTTCTGCAGGACGTCGAAAGTCGGGGACATCAGACCGTTTTCGACTTTGGAGAGGGTCGAGCGGGAGACGCCGCAGAGGCGGCTCGCGGTTTCGAGCGTCAAGTCCTGCGCCTGGCGGGCGGCGCGGACGCGGCGGCCGAGGTCGGTTGTCGATGGGTCGGCGGGTTTGGTGAGGTGGGTGTCCATGGGGCTGGCTTAAATGCTCGCCTTGCGCGGCGTTCGATGTTTCCGATAATAACATTTGGGAAGGGAGGGTCTGGGTAGCGTCCGGCTCGTGCGACGACCGAGCAACTTTTCCCATCGGAAACGCTGCGTGTCGAGATTGATGCGGTGACACGCGATTCCATTACCTAGAATCAGGTTACGCGCAGAACGCTTTCGAGCAACTCGATTGCAGTAGCGTTCGCTGTCGAGCCTGCGCGTCTGAATCCCAACTCGTACTATTCGTAAGGGGAATCGTCATGGCGACTTATGTGGTTCTTGCACAGTTTACTGATCAGGGTATTCGCGCCGTCAAAAACAGCGCACAGCGGGCCGGTCAAGCGGCTGAGATGGCCAAGAGTTTTGGCTGTGAAATGAAAGAGATCTACTGGACGATGGGCCAATATGACATTGTCACGATCGTGGAAGCACCGGATGAGCAAAGCTTCATGTCATTCGGCCTGGCGCTCGGCGCCGCAGGCAATGTCCGCACGCAAACGCTCCGTGCATTAAAGAAAGACGAATTCAGCGCTCTTCTCGGCAAACTCCCATAAAACAGGCCGACACCCGGCTTGCTAACCGCTTCTTTCCGCGATTCTTTTTTGCTACGCCAGCAAGCGTCATGATGCGCCGCGGCGAGACGCGACGCATCGCAACGAACCGATCAGCGGTTCACGAGCTTGGCGGAATAGGTCAGCGCAAGCGCGCAGCCGACGATCATGCATGCCGCAAAGCCGAACAGACCCGCGCTTTGCGAATGGAACGTATCGCGCAGCCAGCCGATGAAATACGTGCTGCCGAAGCCGCCGAGGTTCGCGATCGAACAGGCGAAGGCGATACCCGCCGCCGCGGCGGGGCCCTTCAGGAAGGTCGAAGGCAGCGACCACACGACGGGCATCGCAGCGGCCGCGCCCGCGTTGATCAGCGAGAACAGAATGACCGTCGCGACTGTGCCGTGGTGACCCGAACCGGCGATAACCAGCGCAACCGCCGCCACGAGGAACGGGACCACGATATGCCAGCGGCGTTCGCGCATCCGGTCGGAACTGGCGCCGCAGTAAAGCGTGCTCAGCACGGCTAACGCATTCGGAATCGCCATCAGCCAACCGATGTGATACGGATCTGCTACACCGGTGTCGCGCAGGATCGACGGCAGCCAGAAGCTCGTCGCGTACAGCCCAAGCAGCACGCACAGATCGATGAGGCCGAGCGCCCACACCTTGAAGTCGACGAAGGCGCCGCTTAGCGAATGACTCTTGTTGCCGGACGGCTCCGCGTCGAGATTCGCACGCAGCGTTTTCTTCTCCGCGGCGCTGAGCCAGCGGGCGGATTCGATGTTATTCGGTAGCCACGCGAGGATCGCAATGCCGAGCGCAATCGACGGCAGCGCTTCGAGCAGGAACAGCCATTGCCAGCCGCCCAGGCCGTGCGCGCCGTTGAAGAACGCCATGATCCAGCCGGAAATGGGGCTGCCGATCATGCTCGACAGCGGCAAGCCGACCATGAACAGCGCCACCATGCGAGCACGGCGTGCATCGGGATACCACTGCGTCAGATAGAGCAGCACGCCCGGCAGAAATCCGGCTTCGGCGACGCCGAGCAGGAAGCGCACGATATAGAACTGCATCGGCGTGGTGACGAACAGCGTCGCGCCCGACAGCAGACCCCAGGTAATCATGATGCGCGCGATCCACAAGCGCGCACCGACCCGCTGCAGAATCAGATTGCTCGGTACTTCGAAGAGGATATAGCCGGCGAAGAACAGACCCGCGCCGAGGCCGTAGACGGTATCGCTGAACTTGAGCGCGTCGAGCATCTGCAGCTTAGCGAGACCGATGTTGATTCGGTCGAGATACGCCGCGAAATAACACAGACAGAAGAACGTGATGAGACGGATCGTAACCTTGCGATAGAGCTCGCTGTTGTCGGTGCTGCTCGTGTCGAGCACGGCACTGCCCTGATAAACATTCGCCATGACTGCCACTCCCGGAAGGTGGTGCGAAAAAAGGTGGATATCGTGCGACAGAGATCACTCGCACTTCGCTTGCAGATGTCTGTGTATCACGCTAAAAACGTAGCGTATACGCTCCAAAATACGGTGTGGAAAAATACCCATCAAAGCCCATAAATTTTCCTCATTGAGTTGCGTGATTCCTCGTAGAAATGCCTGTAATTCGTGCTTTCATGCGAGCGTGTACGTACCTCTTGCACAGCGGAAGTGCATGAAAAATGTAAAGCGTGTTAGCTACAAATCAGCTGCACGACGCGGCAGCTTGATCAAGGTCGTATTGAGGGTCCGGTTAGAGGGTGTACACTCTTTCTCTTTCGTCTTCAGGCCGCCCGGCCTTGTACCCCTATGGCGCCGCGCAAGGATTCCTACGACTTTCACGATCAGATCGGCCACTTGTTGCGTCGTGCGTATCAACGGCATGTCGCGATTTTCCAGGAAGCGATTCCCGATTCCGATCTGACCGCCGCGCAGTTCGTCGCACTGTGTGCGGTCAAAGAACAGCAACCGTGCTCGCTGAACGACATCGTCAAAGCGACTGCGATCGATCAGGCAACGATCCGCGGCGTCGTCGAGCGCCTGAAGGCGCGCGCGCTGATCGAGGTGGGCGCCGACCCGAACGACGGACGCAAGCTCGTTGTGCGTCCCACCGCGGCGGGCCTCGCATTGATCGAGCGCACTGTGCCGTTCGCCCAGGAGGTCACGGAGCGCACTTACGGCGCGCTGAATGCGGGCGAGCGCGTCGCCATGCTGTTTCTGCTGCGCAAAATGATGGAGTCGGACGCGGACGCCGAGTAGGCGAGTCCCGCCGCGATCGTCTTGCGTGGCTCCTAAGTATTCGCCGCATGCGCCGGTTCAGCCGCCAGCAGCTTGCCGGCGGCGCGCAAACCCTCGCGCACGGTCTCTTGCGTGAACGGCGGCGCGAGCAGGCGCACGCCAGTCGCGTCGTAGATCGCATTCGCGAGCGCGGCGGGTCCAGGCACGGAGGCCGATTCGCCGGCGCCCAGCGGCGGTTCGCCTTGGCGCGGCATCAGCACGATATCGACGGCCGGCAACTCCGGAAAAGTCAGGATCGGGTAGCTGCCCCATTCGCGGCTCGCCACCTTGCCGTCGACGAATCGCACGCGCTCCTTGAGCGAGCGGCTCAGGACCTGGATTACGTTGCCGTGAATCTGATGACGCACGCCGTCGGGGTTGATCATCGTGCCGGTGTCCTGGCCGACCGTGATGCGCTCGACCCGCACCTGCCCGGTCACGCGATCCACCACGAGTTCCACCGCCCACGCCGACCATGCCGCGCCAAAGCCTGGAAAGCGGCTGTGCACGTAGCGCGCGTAAGCGATGCCATGTCCGCGCGCATAGCGCTCGTCAGCCGCTTCAATGCCGCGCTTGCGATGCTTCCACCCGGCACGTGCGGCAACCGCTTCGAGCAGTTCGGCAGCGCGTGTGTCCTTCAGATGGCGCAAACGAAATTCCAGTGGGTCGCTGCCGGTTAGCGCGGCCATTTCATCGGCGAACGAATCGTGCGCGAACGAGTTGGGCAGCGCCGACACACCGCGAAACCATGACGAACGCACGAGAGGGGCGAGATCGTCGCATGCGAAACGACGGTGCGGGCTTTCGTACGGCGAGACGGCGGTGCGGTCGCCCATTTCGAAGACGCGCGCTTGTGGGGCGACGGCGCCTGTCAGCAGCGACGCGAGCAGCGGCGCATCGTTCGACGGATAGCGCGTCGCGAAGTCGTAGCCGAGCAGACGGCCGTCGTCGCTCACCGTGCCGGTGACGTCCACCACCTGGCCACAGCCTTTCGGCTCCCACGTGTGTTCGTCGGCACGCGAGAGCTGCACGCGCACCGGCGCACCGACCGCGCGCGAGAGCAGCAGCGCGTCACCACAGACGTCGTCCGCACAATTGCGTCCGTAGCAGCCCGCCGCTTCCATGCGGACGACGTCGACGTCGGCTTCGTCGCGTTGCAAGAGGGTCGCGAGGTCGCAGCGTAGCGAGACCGGGTTCTGCGTGCCCGACCAGACGGTGATGCGTCCCTTGCCGGGCTCCCGGTAGTCGGCCACCGAACACGATGGACCGATCGAGCCATGCATCTGATAAGGCCATACGTAGGTGCGTGACAGCGTGGTCGCGCCGGGCAGACCGCGCACGGATTCGACGTCGCCTTCTTCCAGCAGAGGCCGTCGTTTTGCCGGCGCAGCGGAGATCGCAGCGCCTGGATCATCCAGGGAATCGAGCGGCGGCAGTGGCTTCCATTTGACGCGCAACTCGCGTGCGGCACGAATCGCCTGTTCTTCGCGCTCGGCCACGACGCCCACGAAATCGCCGATCACGACCACGTCTCGTACACCCGCAATATGAGCGACGGATTCGCGTTCAACCCGCTCGAGAGATGTGCCGACAAAAGCGCCGCTATCGATGCCGCTATAAGGCGGACGTACCACCCGTCCATGCAGCATGCCGGGCACGCGCATGTCATGCACAAAGGTCAACGCGCCGGTCGCCTTCGCCGGCAGATCGATGCGCGGCGATGAACGCCCGACGAGCCGGTACGTCGATGGATCCTTGACGGGCGTGCCGATGTCGAGTTCAAGCGTAATGCTGCGGCCAGCGATCAGTTCGGCAAACGTCACGCGTGCGCCGTCCGGGTTGGCCGCGCAGAAAATCTGGGCGTCATCGGTGGCAAGCTGCTCGATGGCGACGCCGAGGTGCTGCGCGGCGAGTTCGAAGAGTGCGCCGCGCGCCTGCGCCGCCGCACAACGCAGCGGTACCGCCGAAATCTGGATTGTCGCACTGGCGATCGTGGGACCCTGATTCGGCGTGGCGGCGGTGTCGCCGAGCAGCACCGTGACGCGCTTCGCCGGCACGTCGAGTTCTTCCGCGACGATCTGGCCGAGCGATGTGCGTATGCCCGTGCCGAGATCGACGTGACCGTTGAACGCGAGGATCCGTCCGTCATCGAGTATCGCGACGAAGACTTCGGGTACGTCCGGCACGTAGGTCGAGAGGCTGCCGGGCTGTCCGGCGGCGGGCCTGACGGGCGCAGCCGGCCGGCGGATCACGGCAAGGCGGCCGACACTTGCCAGAAGTTCGGAGCGGTTCACGGGCAGGGTCCCAAGGTGTGTACCACGCTCATGCGTCAACGCACGCGCTGCTCGATCGCGACCAGCGCGTCCGCGAGCGGCATCACCGCGGCATACTTCTGCTGCATGTCGAACAGGTTCGCGTCGTGCGGGCCGATTGCCCGATCGCCGACACAGTCGGACAGCACCAGCGGCCGGAACCCATACGACATCGCATCGACAACGCTGGCCCGCACACAACCACTCGTTACCGCGCCGGCCACGAGCAGCGTCTGCACGGCGCGCTGCGTGAGCCATGGCGCGAGTTGCGTGCCGAAGAACGCGGACGGCACGGTCTTGCGCACCACCAGCTCTCCTTGCGCGGGTGTCAGTTCCGGCACGATCGCGCTATTGGGATGGTCTTCGGTGAGCGTCGCCATGCCCGGCACCTTCAGCGAGAACACGTTGTCGTCGCTGCCGTCCTCCGCGTAGACGATGCGGCTGTGCGCGACTGGCCAACCCGCGGCGCGTGCGTGTGCGAGCGCCTTCACCGTACGTGCAATCGCTGGCGCGATATTGCCGCCGCCGAATGTAGACGGATCAGCAAAGCCGACCACGAAGTCGACAATCAACAGGCCGATGTTGCCGTGCACGGGCAGCGGTGTGCCGAACCCTTGCTGCTGATACACATGGGCTTCGGCGTGTGTTTGGGGAGCATTCATCGCATCAGGTCTCAGCGTGTCGGTTCGATTACGCGGCCGTCGCGCACGACGACATCGTCGTCGAGCAGCACGGTGCAGTGGCGCAGCGGAATATCGATGTGGCAGGTTGTCGTGCGGCTGCCGCCGCCTTCGTTGTTCGGGCCGAGCGAGAAGAGGAAATTCCCCTCGAACGCGCGCGCATCCATACCGATGGTCGCTTCACGATCGTAGAGACCGAGCGTCGACCAGCGCGCACGCGGCTGCAGCCCCCAGCCGATATGCGAGATCGCATAGCCTTCAGGATCATTGAAGGTTTCCATGTAGTCGCGCAGTAACGCGGCATCGACACCCCCTTCGATCTTTGTCGCATAGCCGCGTTCAACAGTCAGCACGATCGGCTCGCTCACATAGCGCTTCTGCGGCAGCAGGATGTCGCCGCGATCGATCACGATCGTGCCGCGCGCGGTGCGATCGTTGGGATAGGTCAGAGCGAAGCCGCTCGGCCAGTGATCCCAGCGGCCGGGTTCGTCGACGAAGCCGTATTCGGCGGTGGGTCCGAACTCGCCAAGCGGGCACACGAGCGACGTGCCTGCCGGGGACGTCACGCGCATTTCCCGTGCGGCGGAAATGCGCTTCGCGGCGCCGAGCACCCGTGTGCGGTCGGCCTGGGTCGGCACCATGCGCGCGAGCACCTCGGGGGGCTCGACGGCCAGCAGGATTTTCGTGCCGGACTTCAGGATGTCGTGCTGCTCGGGGGAGAACAGCAGGGTCATCAGATCGAGCACGAGATCACTCGCTTTCAGCGCGGCGATCGCGGGGCCGTTGCCGGTGAGCGGCGTGGTGCCCAGATAGGCAAGCGAATCGCGGCTGAACGCTTTCTCGCCGTTCACCGGCGGCAGATCGAGCCGATTGACGATCGCGCCCATCGATTGCGTCGCGATGAGCGCGCACGACAAGGTCTGCGGATGCGTGGCCGGGCTCGTCAGAATCGTGACGCTCTGGCCGGGTTCGAGGCGGGACAGCGTGAGGACTTCCTTCCACGCTTCGATCAATTGGTAGTCGCTGACTGGCATCGACGGTTCCTTTTTACGGTCGGTAGGCGAGCGGCGCGCCGAGGAAGTCGCTGAAGGCGGCATAGAAGCCGGCAGCGTTGTCCCACGGAATCATGTGGCCAGCGTTGGGCACGCGTACGTGCAGCATCGCCGGTGTGGCGCGCTGCAGTTCGGCGACGTCCTCGTCGCGCACCACGTCGCCGTTCTGCGCAGTCATCAGCAGCGAGGGCACGGTAAGACGGGCGGCGTCCGCGTGGAAATCGTCGGTGTGGAAGCCTTCATAGGAGGCGAGGATCGCGCGCTCGTCGCAGGTATGCAGCCATTCGGCGCGCAGCTGGCGTTCGGCTTCCGTCCAGGTCGGGCAGAACGCGCGCATGCCTTCGGCGTCGGTGCCGCTTCGTGCGAGGGCCATCGAATCGACGTACCAGGGCAGCTTGCCCGGATAGTCACGGCGGCCGGGCCCGGAAACCGGCGGATCGATCAGCGCCACCGATGCGAGTCCGCGCGGCGCATGCAGCGCCGCGCGCGCCGCGATGCGCGCGCCCATGGAATGGCCGACCAGGCTGAATTCACGCAGACCGAGCACCGCGACGAACGCGGCCACGTCGGCGGCTTGCGCGTCGAGGCTGTAGTCGAGGGTCGGCGATGCCGACGACAGGCCGCGGCCGCGCACATCGAGTACGTAGGTGTCGTGCGTGCGGCCCAGCACTTCGCCGACGAAGCCCCACGTGATCGCCGGACTGGTGATGCCTGGAATCAGCACGATAGCGGGGCGTTTCGCGCGTGAACCGTCGGCGCCGCCGTAGCGCAGATAGTGCTGACGGATGCCGTTGGCCGCGACGTTCGCGCCGTACAGGAAGGTAGTCATGGTCGGTCCTCTTGCGGCGGCGGTCAGTAAGCGCCCGACAGCAGGGCACCTGCGCCCGGTACGATCGGTTCGAGATCGAGCTCGCGCAGCATCGCGTAGGTGGTGGCGATCGCGGCCGTAATTACCGGCTTGCCTGTCATGGCCTCGACCTTGGCGACCGCCGGCAGCGACGGCATCTGTACACAGGCGGACAGCACGATTGCATCGGCCTGCTCGAAAGGCATGCTTTTGACGATGTCGGGCAAGCGTGCGGGATCGTGACGGCCCACGTCCAGGTTGTCGGGGATTTCGAGCGCGCGATAGTCGATGACTTCATAACCTTCGTGGCGGATGTAGTCGACCACGAGCTCGGTCAAGGGCTTCATGTACGGCGCCACGACGATGACGCGTTTGGCACCGATCACACGCAGTGCATCGACGAGCGCACCGGCGCTCGTCAGGACAGGCGCCTGCCCGCCGTTTTCCGCCGTGCGCTGCGTCAGGCGCGCCTGCGATACGCGGTGATAACCGTGACCCATGGCCATGATCGCGACGAGGCAGGCATAGCCGAGCACGTCGACGCGCGCGTCGGACAACTCGAGGGCGCAGCGGTCCGACTCGGCGTCCATTGCCGCCAGCTCTTCCTTGACGACCTTCTTCATGCGCATCCGGCTCGAATGGAAGGTGAAGCGCTGCGGGCGGATCGTCTCGCGCAGTCGCAGCATGGCCGGAATCTCCGTTTCCATCGTGGTGTTCGAGCTCGGCACGATCTGGCCGATCCGGTATGTCCTGGTCATTGTGATGCTCTCCGGTCAATGTGAGTGATGCCCGGCGCCTTGCGACGGCGAAGGGCGTCGTGCGTTGAGGCAAAGTCTAGTGTGTACGTTATAAAAATTCAACAGAATAAAAATGCCCCAGATGAGCGGCAGGAGAAATTAAAGCGTGACTGCACGTATATGGGCGACAAATTCGGCGATCAAGTGCACGAAAAATTTTTGTTGTCGAAAGAATTTCTAATGTGTACGCTACATTTAATCGAACTCAACCGGACCGTCGAAGCATGTCGCTGGGCGGGCGCACGAACAGGAGAACATCATGAGAAAAACCCGTATCGCCGTTATCGGCGCAGGCCTCGGTGGCACGGCGGCTGCCGCGTTGTTGCAACGCAGCGGTTATGACGTCAGGCTCTACGAGCAGGCTCAGGCGTTTTCACGTCTGGGTGCGGGTATTCACCTGGGGCCGAATGTGATGAAGATCATGCGTCGCATCGGCTGCGAAGACGCTCTGAACCTGATGGGCTCGCATCCCGACTTCTGGTACAGCCGTGACTGGAAAACAGCCGAAGCGATTTCGCAGATTCCGCTCGGCGATCACGCGCTCAAGTCCTACGGCGCGAGCTATCTGACGGTCCATCGTGGCGACTTTCATGCGCTGATGACTGAGGCGGTCGCGCCCGGCACGATCGTCTTCGGCAAATGCCTGAAGGCTGTCGAGGACACCGGTAGCGACGTGCGCATGACCTTCGCGGACGGTTCGGTCGAGACGGCCGACATCGTGATCGGCGCGGACGGCGTCAACTCGAAGATTCGCGATCATCTGCTGGGCTCGGAGCCGCCGCGTTATACGGGCTATGTTGCGCATCGCGCGGTCTTCCCCGCGTCGCTGCTCGGCCACAAGCCGTATGACATGTGCGTGAAGTGGTGGTCGGAAGACCGTCACATGATGGTCTACTACGTGACCGAGGCGCGCGACGAGTACTACTACGTCACGGGCGTGCCGCAGGCCGAGTGGCCCGCGGGGGTGTCGGTGATGGAAAGCAGCCGTGAAGAAATGCGCGAGGCGTTCGCAGGTTTTCATCCGGACGTGCAGAATCTGATCGACGTGTCGCCGTCCATTACGAAATGGCCGTTGCTCGAACGCGATCCGCTGCCGTTGTGGAGCCGTGGCCGTCTGGTGCTGCTCGGCGACGCATGTCATCCGATGAAGCCGCACATGGCGCAGGGCGCGGCGATGGCGATCGAAGACGCAGCCATGTTGACGCGCTGCCTCGACGAAGTGGGCGCAACCGATTACGCGGGTGCCTTCGCGCTGTACGAAGCGAATCGTGCGACGCGCGCCTCCAAGGTCCAACTGGTCTCCCACAACAACACGTGGCTGCGTACGAATGAAGACCCGTCGTGGGTCTTTGGCTACGACGTGTTCAACGTACCGCTCGTGTCGCCGGCCGCCGAGGTTGCTTCGGCCTGAGTGTGAGTGGCAAGCATGCAATCCGGAAGCACGCGGCGCCGGCGCCATAGCACGCCGCGTGCTTCCGCTGTAACGTCGTCCCTTTTCATTTGTGAACAGGCTCAGATATGGCGCATTCGAGTCCGCCCGCCGGTCCGCTGACGCTCACCGTCAACGGCGTTCGCCGCACCGTTCAAGGCGCCACGCCGGATACGCCGCTGCTGTATATCCTGCGCAACGACTTCGAACTGAACGGGCCGAAGTACGGATGCGGCCTCGGGCAGTGTGGCGCGTGCACGGTGATCGTCGACGATCAGCCGACGCGTTCGTGCGTCGTGCCCGCGAGCATTGCGATCGGGCGCGAAGTCACGACGCTGGAAGGACTAGGGACGGTCGACGCGCTGCACCCGGTGCAGCGCGCATTCATCGACGAACAGGCGGCGCAGTGCGGTTACTGCCTGAACGGCATGATCATGAGCGCGAAGGCGTTGCTCGACCGTAACCCGGAGCCTGACGACGACGCGATCCGCGACGCGCTGCGCTTCAATCTGTGCCGATGCGGCACGCACTTCGAGATCGTCAACGCGGTGCGTCGCGCTGCGCAATATCTGCGGCATGAAGGTGCGCATGAATCAGGACGGTGACGACATCGTAGCGGTGCGTGAGGATGAACGTGGGCTTGAGTCTGTGCGTGCGCAGTCTGTCGAGAACGAAAAGTCCGGCGCGGCGCTGTACCGGTCGGAACGGTATCAATGGCCCGTACCAACGCAAACGGGCGACGCAGCCGCAATGGCCTATGCGGACCTGATGGTCGAAACCGGCCACAAGCACGACGGCACGATGACAACGTGGCAATACCGTGCGCGGCTGGAACACAAAGAGGCTTCAGCGTGCGATGACGACGTCGAGTCTGATGCGCCTTTGCTGGTGTACCGGCACGCTCAGACGTCTGTGGCGGTCGAAGCTTCTGCGGCCCGGACAATTCCTGTTCAGGCGCATGCGTTTGCCCGCGAATCGTTCATCGACGAACTCGCCCATGCGTTGCAACGCGATCCCGTCGCGTTGCGCCTGCAGCACCTCGACGCGCAGCGTGACGGCGGCGCGCGCGAAACGATCCGCATGGTGACCGAGCGTGCCGCGTGGGGCGGGGCGCTTGCGGCTCAGGTTGAGCCGGCGTCGCCCTGGGTGCGCGGACGCGGCTTCGCGTTCGACGGCGAAGCGCTTGAACACAGCGCGCCGCTATCGTCGGATGAGAAAAGCAGTTTGCCTGTGCGCGTCACGGCGGGAACGCCGAATCCGAGTGCCGATAGCTGGACGGCGTGGGTCGTGGATGTCGACGTGAATCGTGAAACTGGTGATGTCGCGATCAGACGCGTGGTTGCGGGCCGTGGTTCGGGCGAACCGGGTGCCGCGCGCGTCTCGGGCTTGCCGTCATGGCAGGTGACCGATGCGATCGAGCGCTCCACCGGCGTGCGCTTTCTTGCCCGGTCGGCCCACGATGAAACCGGCTCTGCGAACGGCGATGCTGCGGTGTCGCATGAACTGAGCGTAACGGGGAGGGCGCTGAACGAGTCGACTGCCGGGACGGCGCGTACCTTGACGAGCGCGGAGGCCGACACGATAGAGCGTGCCGCCGCGCCCGCCGCGGCCGCGATTGCGAACGCCTTGTTCGACGCAACCGGCGTGCGTTTCCGTGCACCCCCGTTCGACGCGGAGCGCATTCGCCGCGCGTTGGCTGACGCACCTTCCGCTACGTTGGTCGTGGCGCCTGCGCAAATGCGTCGTCCGTCGCGTTGGCGGCGCTGGTTGGCCGGGGGCGGCGTCGGCGGCGTGATGGGCGGTTTGATCGGCCTCGCGTGCTCGGTCCTGCCGGGGCCGGCGCCGATCGCGCCGATTGCCTCAGTCGACACTTCGCTGTGGTCGCCGGCCACGCTCGAACGCGGTCGTCAGATCGCCGCCGCGGGAGATTGCGCGGTCTGCCACACCGCGCCGGGCGGCAAGACCAATGCCGGCGGTTTCGCGCTCGACACGCCGTTCGGCACCGTCTACTCGACCAATCTCACGCCCGATGCGCAGACTGGCATCGGAACCTGGTCGTACGAAGCGTTCGCGCGGGCGATGCGCGAAGGTGTTTCGCGCGACGGCTCGCATCTTTACCCGGCGTTTCCGTACATCGCGTTCGCCAGGATGAGCGAGTCCGACATGATGGCGCTCTACGCGTATCTGATGTCGCAAGCGCCGGTCAAAAACGCGCCACCGAAAACGAACTTGCCATTCCCGCTCAATCAAAGACGGCTGGTGGCCGGCTGGAATTGGCTGTTTCATGACACGCGTGCGTTCGTCCCTGACGAGACGCGCTCGGCGCAATGGAATCGCGGCAAGTATCTGGTCGACGGCGCGGGGCATTGCGGCGCGTGTCATACACCGCGCAATGCGATCGGCGCGGAGAAGGGCGGTTTTGCGTATCTGTCGGGCGGGAGTGCGGAAGGCTGGGACGCGCCGTCGCTGGTGGCTTCGCGTGCGTCGCCGGTGCCGTGGTCCGAGGCTGCGCTATTCGACTATTTGCGCACGGGCTTTTCTGCAGAACACGGTGTGGCGGCGGGACCGATGGCACCTGTCGTCGCCGGGCTCGCTACGCTGCCGGAATCCGACGTGCGCGCAATGGCTCACTACGTCGCGTCGTTGTCGCCACCCGTTGACGCGGAGGTGTCCGCCCGTGCCGCGGCCGCGCATGCGATTGCTACGGACGCGGGTTCGACGACGACACTTGGCTTCGAAAACGGCCGTCGCATTTTCGAAGCATCGTGCGCGGTGTGTCATGCGGAATCGGGCGGCGTCGGCCATTTCGGCGTGCGTCCGTTGATGGGGCTGAACACGAGCGTTGCACAGGCTTCACCGGACAATCTTCTGCATGTGTTGCAACACGGGATCGATCAGCCCGCAACGGAATCGCTGGGCTACATGCCCGGATTCGGAGATGTATTCGACGACAAGCAGATGGCCGAACTCGCGTCGTATATCCGCGCGCGCTACGCGCCAGGGCAGCCGGCCTGGCGTGATCTCGAATCGGCGTCGGCAAGATTGCGCGCGGGACACTAGCGCCGTCCGGGAAAATCCGGTCAACCGGCCTGATGAAACATATCGTAAATGGAGTCGACCAGCCAGGCGATTCCCGGGTCCGCCGAGAACTGGGCGTGACAATGGACCTGAATTTCAATGGGTGGCAACGAGAAAGGCAACGGGAGGATGCGGAAGGACTTGTTGCGGTTAAAGCGCTGCGCGATGCTTCTGGGGAAAATGACGGCGAGATCCGTGTTCTGAACGATCTCGGGCGCAACGACAAAATGAGGCAGACGCAGCACGATATCCCGGCGCAGGTTCAATTCCTCCAGCCATTGCTCGACCATCCGGTGTCCGGTTGCGTTTGTACTCGCATAGACGTAGCGCAAGCCTGCGAGGTCTTCCTTGGTTGGTTTCAGTTTGCGCAAGGGGTGCCCCGCTCGCACAACGCAAACGTGTTCGTCGAAGAATAGCGTCCTGCTCACGCAACCTGAATCCAGACCCGGAACGTAACCGAGCGCGAGATCGATTTCACCGCTGCGCATCGCGGCACTCACTGAGTCGACGGAGACATTGGCGATCTCGATCCGGATGCCGCGTGCAGTACGGTCGAGCATCGAGAGCAGCGGCGGCAGGAAAAAGTACTCCGACATATCCGACATCGACACGCGGAATACGCGCGTCGTCGTAGCGGGGTCGAATTTCGCGAGCTGCTGCACTGCCCCGTTGATGATTTCGAACGCCTGCGTGAGCGGTGCGTGCAAACGCAGTGCCGCATCCGTGGGCACCATGCCGCTGGGTGTGCGAACGAAGAGCGGATCGTCGAATAACCCACGCAGCCGACGGAGCGCGTGGCTAACGGCAGGTTGCGTGAGCCCGAGGCGTTCGCCCGCGGCGGTCAGGCTGCGTAGATCCGAAATGGCCAGAAACACGCGTAGCAGATTCAAATCCGTAATGCCAGAGTGCGACTTTGTCATGACGTTCGGATCGCGGCAGTGAAGGAGTCTGACGATCGCGTTGCGTCAGACTCTGGCTGTTAAAACGGACGCGCAACTTTCGATGCGACAGTATCCGGTTCGCAGAGCGGGACGTGACAGCGGCCGATCGGTTGGGGCCATCCGCGTCCGGCCTTACCTCCGCTGCAGGTTACCGTAAATGCTGTGCATAGGGAAATGCGAGGCCGGTCCGCTGTATGGCGGGAATGCGTCGAAATCCTGCTTCATTTGCGCACGTACCGGCGAGGCCAGCGCTGCGGCCAGCGCCGCGGAATCGTCGAAGACCACTTTGTTCCGCTGCATGGCGGTTGCTTGCGGAATATCTAAACCGGTCCGATAGTCGACCCGCGTATAGATTTCCAGCTCACGAATGTGGGGCAGCTGTGCCATGAGCGGGGGATGATGCTTCAGATAGTGCGTCAACCACGCATTGAAATTCTGGGCTTCTCCTTCATAGCCGACGAGATACGTGCATTTCTCAGACGGATCGTCAATGTCGGGGGCATTCGGCGTAGCAAATTTTCTCACCGCCATGAGTTGCTGCGCGAATGCAAGGCGGTCCTGGACGGCGTCGATCGCTTGCTCCACGATCGTATGTGTGGCACCGCCGCGTTGAAGCGCCGCTTCGGCAGGATTGAGATCGTCGAAATACCACTGCAGCACCCAGCGTGGCTTCAAAGCATGTTCGTTTGAATGAGGGTCGCCATTCGCCGACTCGACAGAGCGATGGATTACGAAGCGCCGCAGTCCTTCTACGTTCTGGGACACCGCCTGAATGAGCGATATATCGATGTCGCGCGGCTCCCGATGCATGTCATTGCGGTAGCCGATAAGAAACAGACAGACTTCCACGTTCACCTCGGAGCACTTGCTACGACGGATTGCGCCGTTGCTTCTGGCCGCACAAGGCGGTGGAACTGCCGACCAAAATAGATCAGTCCGTCGCCCTCCGATCTGGTCGAGATATGCCCGATTTCTACAAACATGACCGAATGCGATCCAACACTCTTGAGGTCGACTATCTCGCCTTCGAGACTTGCAATCGCATGCGAGAGGACCGGGGCCGACTGATGCCCGATCGTCCATGCATGACGTGCAAACCGCTCGTCCATCGAACAGGCTGTCATGCCCGCGAAATCACGCGCGACGTCCTGACATTCCGCAGCCAGCACATTGATGCACACGTTCCGGTTGTGATGCAGAACATCGTGTACGTAACTGGCCTGGTTGATACAAACGAGCATTGTCGGCGGCTCATCCGTCACGGAACAGACTGCGCTTGCGGTAATCCCGCAACGTCCGCTCGGGCCATCCGTGGTGATGATGTTGACGGCCGCGGGCAGGCACGCCATCGCATCGCGGAAACGCCGTTTGGTGTCGTCGATCGTCATGATTGTCCTGTCGCTTTCATGTGGCATGGCCCTCATCAGGGATACGGCGTTACCGGCGCGATGCCGGCAAACAGTGCGCCCGATGCGTCGTAGGTGCCTTCTCCAAGGAACGCGTGCTGCGTCACGACAATCGAGTCGCGCACCAATCGCTGCAGCCGATTCTCGCGGTAGATCGCGGCGATGCCTGCCAACTGATACGCCTGCATCACGACCTCGGCGCACACTTGTGCGGCGTGAGTCGCGCTGAGGCGCATCAGATTGGCTTGATGCTGTGTCGCAGGATCGCCGGCGATGATGGTTTGCCATGCCGACTCGGCGGACTCGTAGAAGAACGCACGAGCACTGCGCCAGTTGGCCTCCGCTTTCGCAAGACCGGAGCGGTAGTAACCGCGATCTGCAAGACGCGGGGCGCCGGTTGTGGTTTTAGTCGATCCGGACATGTCGGTCAGCAGATCGAGCGCTGCACGCGCGAGGCCGACGTTGACGGCCGCGTGCACTTGCGCCTGGTACGCAACGGCAGGATAGCGATAGAGCGGCTCGTCGATCAGCGCCTGGCCGCCGCGAACGAATGTCCATTGTGCGTCGACGAATTTGTCGCGAAGCCGCAGATCATGGCTGCCGGTGCCCTGCATACCGACGACGTTCCAGTTCTCGACGATCTCGACCTCGTGCGCCGGGAATACGGCGGTGAACGGTTTTCCTGCGCCAGTGTCGCCCGAATTGGCGGGCGTGCCGCCGATCCCTACGCCGATCCAGTCCGCGCCCTTGCAGCCGCTTGCAAATCGCCATTGTCCGCTGACCATGAAGCCACCCGGCACTTTGGCGGCTGGCTGCAATGGATAGAGTCCGCCGGCAAAAACCTGGTCGGGTCCTTTTGCATAAATGTGCTGTTGCGTTTCGATTGGGAGCGACGCGAGATAGGTATTCGCCGACCCAAACGCGGCGACCCAGGCGGTCGACCCGTCGGCGATCGCGATGCGCTCGAGTATGCGCAGAAATCGCGGCGGCGGCAGCGCGTCTCCACCGAAGCGGCGCGGCGTGCTTGCGCGAAAGATGCCCGCGCGTTTCATCTTCGCGATCACGTCGCGCGGAACATGCGACAACTGATCGAACTCGTCTCTTCGACGCTCTATTTCCTCGATCAGAACATCGAGGGTAAGAGGACCCGCGTACTCCGGATACAGGTCGGCTTGATCGATGACGCGAGGTTCATAGGCGTGCGTCGGAAGGCTGGCACTTTGAAGGCTTTGCATGATGGCAGGGTGTAGGAATTGAATAATCGATCCGTCTGGTGCGGCGGCGACTCAGCGCCTCCGCTTGACGATGTTAGGCGCTTTCTTTCGCCTGAAGTCTCAAAGCCTTCGGGAAAGTCTCGGGCGCAAGACAGGTCGCGAGCACGGTGATCAGTCCGAGAACAACGAGGTAAATGACGACTGGCGTGGCGCTACGGTAGTGAGCGAGCAGCGCGGTCGCGATCATCGGCGACAGACCGCCGCCGAGTACCGACGACATCTCGCGGCCAATGCCAAGACCCGAGAAACGTAGATGAACAGGCAACAATTCGCTGATGAAAGCAGGCTGAGCGCCTTCGAGGATACCCAGTGTCATGCTGTTGGCGAGGACGAGCGCCAGGATGACTTTCCACAGCACGCCCGAGCCGAGCAACACGAAGTAAGGGTAGGCGACCAGCACCATAGCGATTGCTCCGGCGAGATACACCGGCTTGCGGCCGATTTTGTCCGTCACGTGACCCATTACGAGCGAAACGGGGATCATCAACAGCATCGACACCGTCAATCCACCCAGAATCCAGCTCGATGGCAGGCCGACAAACCGGCCGTAGGCAATCGAAAAAGCGAAGAAGATGTACGACGCAGCGCCTTCGCCAAAGCGCAGGCCGAAAACGGTCAGCACCTGACGTGGACATTGGCGAAGCACTTCGATAATCGGCATGCGGCTGCCACGGTGCGTGGCCTTGACCTCGGCGAACTCGGCACTTTCGTCCACGGAGCGGCGCATCCACAGTCCGAGCGCGACTAACACGGCGCTGCACAGGAACGGCACGCGCCAGCCCCAACTCAGAAAGTCGGAAGACGACAGCGTCTGGACGAGCAGGAACGCAACGGTGGAGAGAACGAAGCCGAATGCTGCGCCGCAGGGACTCCATGCAGCGAGTGCACCGCGTTTCGATGCAGGCGCGTTTTCATGGATGAGCAGAATACTGCCGCTCCATTCCCCACCCGCAGCCAGACCCTGCACGATGCGCAGCAGGACCAGAAAAATGGGGGCCGCGATGCCGATTTGCTGATAAGTCGGCAAGAGACCCATGCAGACGGTCGCGCTGCCCATCATCAACAGCGTGAGCATCATGACCGTCTTGCGGCCGTACCGGTCCCCGATATGGCCGCAGAGCACGCCGCCAATCGGGCGGGCGATGAAGCCAACCGTAAAGCCGCCGAACGCCGCAATCGTCCCAGTCAGTGGATCGGTGCCGATGGGGAAGAACAGGTGGCCGAACACCAGCGCGGCGGCGGTTCCATAGAGAAAAAAGTCGTACCACTCGAGAATCTGGCCGAGCACTGCAGTCGTCACCGCGCGGCGAACCTTGCTGGTCGGACGCAGGTCGGATAGGGGAGCAAGCGTAGCTGTTGCGTCAGGATTCATGGCATTTCGCAGATCACAGTGTTGGAGATCCCGCCTCTCGACAACACAGATCGGCAGGTACGACGATGCGAACGGGGCAGGCATGTCCGCACAATATGGCCGAGGCAAAAGGCGGTCAAATTCAGGACAAAAATGAACGACATGAATGGCGTGCATGACGACGCATGCAGACAGATGAAGTCATCCGAAGCGCGGCACGCCACTTGGACCGATCGCGCTCAGGCATCTGATCGGCGTCTCAGTGCGGCAGCAGTTCGCGAGACCTACGCTTGCACGGCTACTCGACGTCGAGGAGAGCAGGCCGCAACTGCGCGTGGCGCTGGCCAGCACCGGATCGGTGCGCAGCGTGTTATTGGAAGTCCTCGCGCGTGACGGTTTGCCACCGCAAGAGGACGTGGCCGTCGCGGCGCACGCTCTATGACGAGATGGTTGCAGCAGACGTCGTGATGAAAACCGGCGTGTTCAAGCATGAACGCGGCTCGCGATTCTTCTGTGAAGTACCGGGCGGCGTCCTCGTCGAATTCAATACCCGTTCGGATGCCGACGAGAAGTATCGAGGCACCTTCGACCTCTAATATTCTGGGATTCCGGGCAACGGGTGTGCGTACATCTTTCGTTAGCGACGTGCGCTTGCCATCAGCGCCTGTGGCGCATCACTTCCCAGCAATCGCGATGGTCCATCCGGCTGAGTTTCCGCCGCCGCGTCATTTCGCGCCAATAGTGAACGGCGACCAGCAGCACGGCGGCGCTCAACCCACACAGCCCCACGACGATTCCTGTCCACGATTCGGCCACGGAACACTCCTTGACTGTGAAACTGATCAAGCGATACGTGTCATTCGTCGTTCAGGATACGAGCGGCAGCCTTCAGGAACATCTGTCCGTCGTGGGTAATGAGCGGGCGCTGTTGCCCGGAAGGGAGGTTCTCCAGCGTGACGAGCTGACGGTCTAGAAGCGCTTCCAGATCGGCACCGTCCAGATTCAGCCAATCCGGCGCATCCTTGAGTAGCATGAGGGTCGCGAATTCATGCGGACTGAGCATCGCCGTCTCCTGGCTAAACCTGCTTTGCTGGGAACGTGATCCGTTGGCCTCGCTACGCGAGCAGGATCAATTCGGGGATGGCTGCTGCAGGCTGTCACCTCACGTTCAGGTGGCATGTCGCGCGCCATGGCACTCATCTTAATGCTGAGTTGTCCAATAGATCAATATGTGGGAAAAAACTTTTTCAGCATTTTTACGGCACCTTCGTGAATCCGTCGCGGCGCAGCACGACCCGTTGACCGGCAATCGCGTGCCGCTTCGCACAACGTGTTCGTCAGCGCACAGACGTGATGCGTGTCACACTGATCCCGGTGACTATTCTGGCAGCGCTTCCATACGCCCGTCTGCATACTCGAGGTGAGTTCCGGATGCCGGGCGCTGCGATTGAAACCTGAAGGAGACAACCGTTGACCACCTTCCTCCTACGTAACGGCGCACTTCTCGACCCTACCCATCCTGATCTGCTAGAAGGCTTCGAAGTCCTCATCGAGGACGGTTTCATCCGCGAGGTTTCCGACAAGCCGATAAAAAGCGGCAGCGCGCACGTAATTGATGTGAAAGGCAAAACGATCATGCCGGGGTTGATCGATCTGCATGTGCACGTCGTTGCGATCGAGTTCAACCTGCCGCGCGTTGCGACGCTACCCAACGTGCTGGTGACGCTGCGCGCCGTGCCGATCATGCGTGCAATGCTGCGCCGCGGCTTCACCACCGTGCGTGACGCAGGGGGTGCCGGGTATCCATTCAAGCAGGCGGTCGAGTCAGGGCTGATCGAAGGTCCGCGCCTCTTCGTATCCGGCCGCGCGTTAAGCCAGACCGGTGGTCACGCCGATCCTCGCGCCCGCTCCGACTACATGCCGCCCGATTCACCCTGCGGATGCTGCGTGCGCGTGGGGGCGCTTGGCCGCGTGGCGGACGGCGTCGATGAAGTGCGCCGGGCCGTGCGCGAGGAACTGCAGATGGGCGCCGACCAGATCAAGATCATGGCCTCGGGCGGCGTTGCTTCACCGACCGATCCGGTCGGCGCATTCGGTTACTCCGAAGATGAGATCCGCGCGATCGTAGCGGAAGCTCAGGGGCGCGGCACCTATGTGCTCGCGCATGCCTATACGGCTGCAGCGATCGCGCGCGCGGTGCGCTGTGGCGTGCGCACGATCGAGCACGGCAATCTGATTGACGATGAGACCGCCCGCCTCGTCGCGGAGCATGGCGCGTATGTCGTGCCGACCCTTGTTACTTACGATGCCCTTGCAAGCGAAGGCGAGAAATATGGTTTGCCGCCCGAAAGTATTGCCAAGGTCGCGGACGTGCACGGCGCCGGCATGCACTCGATTGAAATCATGAAGCGCGCCGGGGTGAAGATGGGCTTTGGCACCGACTTGCTCGGCGAGGCCCAACGTCTGCAAAGCGATGAATTCCGGATCCTGGCCGAGGTTCTGTCACCGGCCGAGGTGATCGCAAGCGCGACCCTCGTTGGCGCGGAAGTGCTGGGCATGCAGGACAAGCTCGGCAGAATCATGCCGGATGCCCATGCCGATGTGCTGGTGGTCGATGGCAATCCTCTGAAGTCCGTCGATTGTCTGCTGGGTCAGGGTGAGCATATTCCGCTCGTGATGAAGGATGGCCGGCTCTTCGTCAACGAACTCGAAAGAGTTTGACCGTTTGACGCTGCGTCCGCGGCGCCCCGCAGCCCCTGTCGGAGCCTGTCTATGACGATGATTTCCGCCCGCATCGAGCGCCTGCCGTTTTCAGCTTTTCACCGCCGTCTGCTATTGATGGGCGGCCTCGGCTACACCTTCGATGCGATGGACGCCGCCGTGCTCGCTTTCCTGCTGCCGGTGTTGCGCACGCAATGGGGGCTGACGAGCGTACAGACGGGCGTACTGGGAAGCGGCACGTTCATGGGCTATTTCTTCGGCGCGATGCTGGCGGGCATGCTCGGCGATATCATCGGCCGACGCAAGGTCATGATGTATGCGCTCGTGATTTACTGTGTCGCGTCGCTTGCCAGTGCATTGGCGAACGACTGGGGATTTTTTCTCGCGACGCGGATTGTCGCCGGGTTAGGAACGGGAGCGGAAAGCGCCATCGTCGCGCCGTTTCTCTCGGAGTTCGTGGCGCGGCGGTATCGCGGGAGTTTCACGGGCAGCCTCGCGGGTTTTTTCTCCTTCGGCTTCGTAGCGGCTGCATTGCTCGGCTATCTGGTGATCCCGCTCGCACCCAATGCATGGCGCGCCGTGATGGTCATTACCGCGCTGCCTATTCTGATGCTGCTGTGGTGGCGCCGCGCGTTGCCCGAGTCACCGCGCTGGCTGGAGGCGCGCGACCGGCACGCGGAGGCCGATGCGATCGTGTCGAGGATGGAGGCGGAGGTCACCCAAGCGGGCGTGCAGTTGGAGCCGCTGTCTCCGGTGCGTGACGGAACCGTTCCGCTCGCAGCCGGACGAGCCTCGATCGTCGCGAACGTCAAGGCGTTGTGGGCGACGAAACTCGCGCGCATCACAGCCATGACGTGGTTGATGTGGCTATCCATCACGTTCAGCTATTACGCTTTTTTCACGTGGATTCCCGGCTTGCTGGTTCAGAACGGAATGACGATCACGCGAAGCTTTTCGTATTCGCTCGTGATTTACATTGCACAGATCCCGGGATACTTTTCAGGTGCGTGGCTCAACGAGAAGATCGGCCGGCAGGCGACGATCGCGTCATACATGATATTGGGCGGCGTATCGGCGCTTGGGCTTGCATTGACGCGTACGGATGCCGGCATCATGGTGTCGGGCATCCTGCTGTCGTTCTTCATGAACGGCACCTATGCCGGCGTTTACGCCTATACCCCGGAGGTGTTTCCCACCGACGTGCGCGCAACGGGCACGGGGCTCGCTTCGTCAATTGGCCGGCTGGGCGCGATTGCAGCGCCTATTCTTGTCGGGTACGTCTATCCGAAGCTTGGTTTTGGCGGGGTGTTCGGTGCGACAACGCTTGTGCTGCTGACCGGTGCGATGGCCGTGGTACTCATGGGGGTGCCGACACGCGGAAGATCGCTCGAGGACATTGCAGCAGGGCAAATCGAACAGTATTAGCGCCAAATGTCGCGTGCTATGCTTGGACCGGCAAGTATCTCCGCGCTACCCACCGCTATCCGTGTCGACGACGAGGTAAGTGCCATCCAGAACGCCGCACCGGTCGGCGCAAAACCGAGCCGGACACGACTGCGATCGTTGACCATGGACTATCGTCATCTGCAGCAGCGCAAGAGCTTGCACGGCCGCATTGTGCAGGAGCTCGGCATGGATATCGTCGGCGGCAGGGTACAGCCGGGCCAGCGCTTGCCTGCTGAGGCCGACTTATGCGAGCGCTATGGCGTTAGCCGCCCCGTGCTGCGCGAGGCCACCCGTGTGCTCGTGGCGAAAGGGCTGGTCGTGTCGAAACCGCGTGTAGGCAGTGTTGTGAAGCCTCGCGCGGAGTGGCACATGCTTGACCCCGATGTCCTGTTCTGGACGATCAACAGTGTTCCGGAAGGCGAGTTCTTCAGCTCGCTCCTGACCGTGCGCCGCGTTATCGAACCCGCGGCGGCGGCACTTGCCGCCACGGCTGCAACAAGCGACGATCTTGCGCGCATTGCATCGGCTTACGACCAGATGGAGCGTGCGGAAACCGCAAGCGCGCTACTGGATCCTGACCTCGAGTTTCATCGCGCAATCATGGCGGCCACTCACAACGACCTGCTGGCCTATATCGGCAACATGCTGTCACTTGCCCTGACGGAATCGATCAAGCTGACGAGCCGTCATCCCGACACACACGCGCTTTCGTTGCCGCGGCACAAGGCGATTCTCACTGCAATCCAGAGTCGTGACCCGTTGGGCGCGCGGCATGCAAGTCTGGTCCAGCTCGACAATGCACGCGCGGACGCCGAGCGCGTTCTGGAAACCGGTAGCCAGTTTCAGACACAACCCTGATGCGAACGGGTTGGCTGAGTCGAACCCCCGGGCAGAGCGCAGCGGGCGCTTACTGTTCTTCACGTCCCTTGCTTTCCGGGCGCCAAGTCGATAGTCATACTATTAAAGCTGCATATTGTGCAGATCATTTCGACAACGCACGACCTGCGGCCAGCGATCCGGACCTGTCCCATCATCGTGTTGCGCTGCACGGTGGGACGCGAATACGGAGCGCCGCGCTGCACCGCAAAAAATTAATTAGTCGGACTAGTTAAGGGTATACATCGATTAGTAGGCAAAAGGGCGTGATATAGCATTTTCTGGAGGGTAGTCATGCGTACGCGCGTGCACGTGGGTTTCATGAAAGGAATGATTCCCGGCTCCGGTGCTGTTCTTGCCGGGGCTTTTCCTGCTTGCGCCGTCATGGACATTGAAGTGTTCAACAACTGAGAGACGGGAGACTGAGATGGCGCAAGCGAAGGAAGGTAAGGAAGAAAAGGACGAAGTGCAAGGCATGCGTCGCGGCTTGCTGCAGGGCGCGGGCCTGTCCGCAGCACTGGCGCTAATGGGTGGAATGATCACGCCGGCGCAGGCGGCGGAAGCCGGATCGTTCCCGGCGCACAAACGGTGGAAGATCGTATTCGTCAACCACGTCACAACGAATCCGTTTTTCGTTCCCACGCAATACGGCATTCAGGATGCGACCGCGTTGCTGGGCATGGACTATCAATGGACCGGGTCGGCCAATGCCGACATCGGCGAAATGGTGAATGCGGTCAACGCGGCGATTGCCGGGAAAGCTGACGCAATTGCGGTGCCGATCGTCGATCCCAAGGCGTTCGACAAGCCGATCCAGGCCGCGCTCGACGCCGGCATCCCCGTGTTCGCCTATAACGCCGATGCGCCCTCGGGTTCGACGAATCCGCGCCTTGCCTATATCGGCCAGGATCTTTATCTGTCCGGCTACCAGATGGGTGAGCGAATCGTCAGCCTGATCGACAGCGGTCTCGTCGCGCTCTTTATCGCCACGCCAGGCCAGCTCAACATTCAGCCCCGGCTTGACGGCGCAGCGGCCGCAATCAAGAAATCGGGCAAGAAGATCGACGTGCAGACCATCGCAACCGGCGCGACCGTCAACGAAGAACTCTCGAAGATCAAGTCCTTCTTTCTCGGCCACCAGGATCTCAAAGGCATGTTTGCCGTCGATGCGGGCAGCACCCAGGGCGTTGCCGAGGTGATGAAAGAATCCAACCTGCCCGCCAAAGGTGTGCACGGCGGCGGCTTTGATCTGTTGCCGCGCACGGTCGATCTGATCCACGAAGGTTTCCTGGACTTCACGATCGACCAGCAACCTTATGTACAGGGTTTTTATACGGTGCTGGAGGCCTTCATCTTTCTTTCATCCGGCGGCCTCGTTGGGCCGGCCAATATCAACACGGGTCTGAAATTCGTCACCAAGGGCACCGTCGATCCTTACCTGAACACCTCGACGCGCTATGAAGGCAAAAGCACGAAAGCCCAGATCGTGCCACGCACAGGCGCGATCAAAGGGTGACCTCTGCCGTGCCGGACGCCCCACAACCCGCTGCACGTCCGAGGCGCTGGTCAAGCGCGCTCGGGCGTTCCAGTGAGATTCGCATCCTTGCCGTCGCACTCATTCTTTGCATCTACTTCGAGACGGTCAACCACGACTTCTTGCTGACCGGCGCGAGTCTGCAGAATCTCTCGCAGTTCATCGCCCCGGTGGCGATCATTGCCTTTGGTGAAATCATGCTGATGATCGGGGGAGAGATCGATCTTTCCGCCGGGATGGTTTTTGCGTTTGCGCCTTTCATCATGCATTTTTCCCTCGAGGCCGGCCTGCCCGCATGGCTTGCGATGTTTACCGGCGTTATTGCGGCAGGCCTCGTCGGGCTCATTAACGGCGCCGTGACGGTCTACCTGCGCATCCCATCCTTTGTGACGACGCTCGGTACGTTGTTCTTCGTAAACGGCCTCACGCTGACGATCTCGCGAGGCACGCCGGTTTCGCCACCGGAGGATTCCGTATTCGCGGCGGTCATGGGAGGATGGGGATACAGCGAGATCATCTGGACGCTGGCCATTGCCGCGGTCATGCACGTGCTGCTTCGCCATACGCGCTGGGGTTTGCATACGATCGCGTCGGGAGCGAATCCGCTGGGCGCGAGCGAAGCAGGGATACAGGTCAGACGGCTGAAGCTCGGCAACTTTATTCTTGCCGCGCTACTAGCCGGCTTGACCGGGATTCTGGAGGGTTTTCGGATCACGTCGATCGATCCGCAAGCGGGCGGGAATCAGATCATGTTTCTTGCCGTTGCCGCAGCCGTGATTGGCGGCACGCCGCTCGCCGGCGGATCGGGCACGATCATCGGTGGGTTGATCGGTGCGGCGGTGCTTGGCATTCTCAACGACGGTTTCACGCTGATCGGCATCAACGCTTTCACCTTCAACATGATTCTCGGCGCGGCGATCCTCGGGGCTATGATCTTCAACATCCACGTGGTTCGTCTCGCGCGCAAAGGGGAGTTGTGATGTCCGAGGTGCTGGAGGCGCTGCGCGGCGAAGATATTGTCAAGCGCTTCGGTGCGGTTACCGCGCTCGATGGCGTGTCGCTGACGCTAAGGCAAGGCGAGATCCTTGGCGTGCTCGGCGACAATGGCGCGGGCAAATCGACGTTGATCAAGATTCTGACCGGGTTTCATCAGCAGACCAGCGGCAAGCTTTTTGTAGGTGGCGAGGAAACCATGCTTCGCTCGGTCGATCACGCCCGTTCACTCGGCATTGAATGCGTCTACCAGGATCTGGCGCTCGCCAATTCGCTGAGCATCTATCACAACATGTTCCTGAATCGGGAAATCATACGTCGAGGCCCGTTTCGCCTCTTGAACAATCGCGCCATGCGTATTCGTGCCGCGGAGTGTCTTGAGGAGATCGGCGTGCACGTGCCTTCGGTCGATCTGCCGGTCGAACAACTTTCCGGCGGGCAGCGACAGGCAATCGCAGTCGCTCGCGCGGTCAATTCAAATGCCAGGATATTGCTGCTTGACGAGCCGCTCGCCGCAATGGGTGCCCGCGAGGCCGGACTGATCATCGATCTGATCCTTCGACTCAAGAATAAAGGTGGTCTGTCCATCGTCATGATCATGCATAACTACGCTCAGACGCTCGATATCGCGGACCGCGTGATGCTGATGCAGCGCGGACGTGTCACTTACCAGCGAGAAGCAGCCAGCACGTCCGTCGAGGAACTGATGGATATCGTTCGACGCGAATATCGGGCAATGCGGGCAACGACAAACTGACACCGGACTGCTACGTGCGTGAGCATTCGAGTTGGGCGTGATCCACGCGCGCTTTCAAATGCGGCCCGGCACGGTATACCCCTTTGCGCAAAAGTGATTTCGATTTCCGGCACTTCTGAGGCCAGCGGCCCGCACCTATAGTCAGGTCAGCTTTCGGACGCTAACCCCAACTTCATGAGGGGACCCGGACGAAGCCCGCCTAACCCAAAGGAGCAGACCATGTTGACCAGGACGTCCCCGGCGCTTCTCGCCGAACCCGCTACTGCGACCCTGGACGCGCAATACTTCGAGTACACGTCGTCCGCCAATCCGATCGGCGCGAAGCTCATCTCGCGCGTGCCTTTCCGCAATTTCCCGCCTTCGTTGTACGCGGATGGCGCGACCCGGGTCGTGCCGCTCGACCTCTCCGCGGAGTTGGGTTGCCCCGGCCCCGCGACCGGTCCCGGCTTGAGCGCCAATTTCCTGCGCATCAACGCAGGCGACGCGTTGACGCTTGCCCCGAACGCGACCTCGCAGGTCTGCTACGTCATTAGTGGGACCGGCAACGTGACGCAGGCCGAAACCCGCTTCCCATTCGCGCAGGGCGATTTCTTCACGCTGCCGGGCGGCGATGCCGGGGTGCTGTCCGCCGACGCGACGGCCACGCTCTATTACGTCAACGATGCGCCGCTGCTCACGTATCTCGGCACGACCGGCGTCCGCGCGCGTTTTGCGGCGACGCTCTATCCGGCCGCCCAGGCGCAGGCGGAATTGCGCAAGGTCTCGGAAGAAGCCAATGCAGGCCGCCGCAACCGCATCAGCGTGCTGATGGGCAACGCTAACTTCCCGCAGACGCGAACGGTCACGCATGTGTTGTGGGCCATGTTCGGCATTGTGCCGCCCAACTCAATTCAGAAGCCGCACCGTCACCAGTCGATTGCACTCGACTTTATCGCCGGGGGCAAGCCAGGCGTCTATACGTTGGTCGGTACCGAACTGGATGAGAGCGGCAATATCGCGAATCCGATACGCGTCGATTGGGAAGCCGGGATGGCGTTTGTTACGCCGCCGGGATACTGGCATGCGCATTTCAATGAAACGAACGAAAACGCTTATGTGATCCCGATCCAGGATGCCGGCTTGCAGACCTGGCTGCGCACGCTCGACATCCGCTTCGCCCGTTAAGGCTTAAGCGCCAATGCGGGTCCGTCGTCCCAGTACGGCGGCTCGCCAAACATCTCGGCGTAGAAATCCACGAACGCGCGCACCTTCGACGAGACGATTTTCTTCGGCGGGTAGACCGCCCAGACCGCTGGTTCGGCCCGCCCCGTGCGCGCCTCCCATTCAGGCAGCACGTGCTGAAGGTGCCCTTCGCGCAAGGCCGTAGACGCGAGCCACGTCGGCAGAAGAGCCAGGCCGCAGCCGGCCACAGCGAGTTCCAACACGGCTTCGGAGTCGTCTGCGCGCAAGCGCCCTTGCAATTCCACCAGCACCTGTTCCGGCGACGCCTGTGCATCCGCGACGCGCGTGAAAGACCATTTGTCGTCCGGCAGCAGGGACAAGCGAAGCGTATCGTGCGCGGCCAGATCTTCAGGGATACGAGGTATCCCGCTGCGTTGGAAATATGCCGGGCTGCCGCAGACGATACGACGATGCGGCGCAATGCGTTTGGCCATTAACGAAGAGTCGGGCAACACGCCGATACGGATTGCCACGTCAATGCCGGCTTCGATCATGTTGAGCGTTTCATCGGTCGACACGATATCGAGGCCGATGTCGGGGTAGCGCGTCATGAACGCCGGCAGATGCGGCACGATATGCCGGCGCCCGAATGCCGACGGCATCGTGACGCGCAGCACGCCCTGCGGTGTGAGATTCAGCGATGACGTGACCTGGCGTGCGTCGTCGAGCGCCTGCAGGGCAATCATGGCGTGTTCGCGAAACAGTCTGCCGCCCTCTGTCAGGACTAGCCCTCGCGTCGACCGGTTGAACAGGGCAATGCCCAGATCCTTTTCGAGCTCGCTTACGTAGCGCGAGATGGTCGAGGTCTTGACTGCCATTTCATGGGCCGTCTTACTGAAGCTCTGCAGTTCTGCAGCGTTAATGAAGGCCCGTACCGCGGCAAAATAATCCATGGCTATATTTCCCGCGTGAAACAACGGAGTAGTTGTGGCAAGTGCAAAGTTCGTGCTCAAAAAATGCCAGGCGAATAACTGTCAACGATCGACGTGCCTGTATCGCCGTGAGTGTCGAAGGATAACCCCTTGATCTTCACTCTTGCAGCAAGAAACGGGGGGCTGCTGAAGCGAATATGACATCACTGTAATGTGAGCGTCAGCGTGCATCCATCTTCGCCGTACAGAATAAGGAACACTCACTCCCGCTTCCACGAGGTGGTGAGATCGGAGGCTTCAGTCATAGTGGCGTGAAGCTGACCAAACTTAAGTTCGGGAGATATTTCATCATGAAGACCCTTATCTATGCAGCGTTGATTGCCGGCGTATTCGCCGCTCCAGTTGCCTCTTTCGCGCAGGAGGCTGCGGCTCCGCTGACGCGGGCGGAAGTACGCGCGGATCTGATTCGACTAGAACAGGCCGGGTACCGGCCGGCCGCCAAAGATGTGCACTACCCAGACGATATCCAGGCAGCAGAGGCGCGTGTCCACGCGCAGAATGTTGCGGCGCAGGGGAGCACGGATGTAGGCGGAACGTCGGATGGCTCATCGCAGGCGGGTGCGCCGACGGCAACCGCAACTACTCACTCGATCTATTTCGGTCACTGAAGCTCGCGGGTCTCACAAGCCATCGTTGGTTACTTCTTTCGGCGTATTGGGTGAACGGCCGTCTGAAAACACGGATATCGGCGAGATGAGCGAACGCCACTGAATGTTTCAGATCCATTACAGGTATGGCGTTCACTGAATACAGACCATAAATAAGTTTTACTTTCCGATTTTCCGCCGCGCCGCCATTGTGTGAGCCATACAGCCGCATCGATGGGGAATAGGGCTATCTGTACAGATAGCCATTTCTTAAGATTCCTTAAGAAATGGCTCGTCGATCGAGAGCGGCGGGAAATTCAAATACTCAGGCCAATCCGTGGACCAGCGGTCAAGCCCATAAATGGAAAGGAGACGAATCGATGGAAAAGCGCCGGATGGCCTGGATATTACTCGCTGCGGCCGCATTGGCCGGCTGTGGAGGTGGAGACAACATCAGCACACCGACATCGCCAAAGCTACTGACGAACATCGCCGTGCCCAATGCTTCGAGCCCGCCATTCAGTTTCGACATCGGCTACGTCGAGGCCGGCAAGTACTTTCTCACCGACCGCAACAACAAAGCAGTCGATGTCGTAGACACCAAATCGAACACGTTGATCGCCCAGATTCCGGGTCCATTCATCGGTGCCGGCGCCACGACAAACGAGTCCGGTCCCGACGGTATTGTAGGTATCACCGGCACGAACACGATCTATGCCGGCGACGTCGACTCGGTCAAGGTGATCGATACGGCTGCGCAAAAGACGGTCAACACCATCACCATCAGTAATTCCGGACAGCGCGTCGATGAGGGTTGCTACGATCCTGACGATCATCTCGTGATGTACGCGAGCCCTGGAGACTCGCCGCCGTTCGTCACGTTCATTTCCACGCTGACACAAACGGTGCTGGTAAAGCTTCCTTTCAACGGTTCGTCGGGGCTGGAAGCATGCACATATGATCCAGCCTCGAAAAGCTTTTTGATCAACAACGACGGGACCGCTGCCAATCCCGATGGCGAACTCGATGTCATCACTGCCAGCTCCGCGGCGGCGGGAAGTCCTGCTGTCAGCAAGTCGTTTCCATTAGGGAAATGCGGACCGACGGGCATCGTGCTCGGTCCGAATAACGACGTGCTCATTGGATGCGATCCACCCGCCGGCAATCCCCTCATCACGCTGATCCTCGATCGTACAAGTGGCGCAATTCAAGCCAGCCTGCCATTTGGCGGGGTGGACCAGGTCAATTACGATCCGGCCTCCAATCGCTATTTCCTGCCGGCCCGGCACTATGTCACCAGCGGTACTGCTGCCGCCTCAGGGTTTAGCCCGCAGATGGGGGTAATCGATGGCGCGTCACGGCAGTTGCTATTTAAGATTCCCGTGGGCACAGGCGCGCATTCGGTCGCCATCGACAGTTCGCTTGGGCAAGTGTATGTGCCGTTCCAGGCCGGCGCGGCAGGATTCCCCAACGGCGGCATCTCAGTGTTCTCGACCCGCTAGACTGTCACCAACGCCCAGGCAGGCTCAGCTCGCACGATAGGGGCGTTGTTCATGCGAGCGGCGCCTCCTGGTCGCCGACAGAACGCTGTGAGCTATGACGGCTGCTGTAGCGGCCGAAGTAGGGCAGCGCAAACAGGTAGAGCCCCGAGAACAACAGAAGGGCCAGCGGCACCAGCGGCGCGTAAGTGATCCAGGGTGGCGGGACGCCGTTACCCTGGGCCATAGCGACAAAGTTGGCGATAACCGTCAGCGTGAAGGCGATGGATACCCACCGGTGAGACCGACGAATCCAGCTGCTGGTATTCATGTCGCGCTCCTCGGGGCCTGGATCATCTTCCAGCCGTTGCCGGCGGGGTCGCGGAATCCGGCATCGACGCTGCCGAAGCGGTCTACCGGCTCCTGGGTGAATTCCACGCCGCGGGCTTTCAGCTTGGCGTAGCTGGCGCGGCAGTCGGTCACAGAGAGAACCAGGGGCGGCATGGCCCCCTTGGCGACCATGGCGCGCAAGGTTTGCGCAGTGGCGTCGTCGTGGATGGGTGGCCCCGGTGTGAACAGGCCGAGCTGGAACGAGGGCTGATCCGGATGCTGGACCGTGAGCCAGCGGTAGGGACCGTTGCGCACGTCCGTGTGGACGCGGAATCCGAGCTTGTCGACGTAGAACGTGAGCGCTTCGTCCTGGTTATCGACGTACAAGCCCACAACATTTACACCTTGGTTCATGGCACCTCCCTGGTTGATGGTCAGAATGTATCTTTGGCCACGCGGCGGCGCTTCTCCAAAACTGCGATGTTGAGGTCGGGTCGCTGCGCGGCCTTGAGGACGCAGGCGGGCACACGGTCGAGTTGAGGCATGTTGGCCTGAGCCTCGAGGCGCAGGGCGCTGGGGCTTTGGCCGGTGATGTCGCGGAAGATGCGGCCGAAGGTGCCCAGGCTCTCCCAGCCGGTGGCGAAGGCAATTTCCGTGATGCTGAGCTCGGTGTCGCGCAGGAGGGTGGTGGCCTGTTCGATGCGCCGTGTCAGCAGGTAGCGGTGCGGTGGGAGGCCGAAGGCCCGCTTGAAGGAACGTGCGAAATGGGCTTCAGAGACGCCGCTGACCTCGGCGAGGCGCTTGACGGGCCAGGCTTCGTGCGAGGCGGCGTCCATGCGGTCTTTGGCGCGTAGCAGTCGGCGCAGCAGGGCCGGGTCTTGCAACGCGTCGGCGCCGACCGGTGTGGGGGACGAGGCAAGCGGCTGGGCGTGATGGTCTTCGCGAAGGGGCATGAGTTCCGGGAGGGCCGACGGGATGCGGGTAGTTTAGGCTCAACGCGGGCACCCGCAAAGCGGCGCACTGGCGCCCGCTGAGGCCGACAACGCGTGTTCTGGCGCATTGAGTCTCAGACCTTGGACAACATCCATTCCCGGAAACGCTTCAACCCCGGTTGTGTTTCGATGCGCCCCGGGAAATAGCAGAGATAGTGTCCATGATCGACGTCGATCGGAGCCGTCAGCGGCTCAACGAGGGTGCCGGCCGCGAGGTTGTCGCGCACGAGAAAGGCTGGGATGAGCGCCAGTCCCAAACCGGCCTGAGCTGCCTGGATCAGCACGGAGTATTGCTCGAAACGCGGGCCTGCAAGCACATGCATATCGCGGACATCGTAGAACTCGGCCCATTGACTCCATACCTGTTCAGCCTGGCTGTGCAATAGCCGGGGCACACGCGCGGCATCCTGCAACCGTCGTAACGCATACCTTTGCTGACATTCGGGCGCGCAGACCAGCAGAAAAGTACGCCCGTCGATGTAATCGCATTGGACGCCCTCCCAACTTCCATCGCCATAGCGGATAGCCGCGTCCAGATCCAGCGGAAACGGATCGCCGTGCGCGAGGTGCCGGCTGAAGCTGATCGTGAGTCCCGGGGTGCTTGACAGGAATTCCGGTAGGCGGGGAATCAGCCATTTGGTCGTGAATGTCGGCACGCTCGCGATCGTCAGCACGTCGCTCTGCCCGGCGGCGCTCATGAGCTCGAGCGACGCGTTGCCCAGGTCGCGCAACGGGGTGGCCACGCGCGCGAGGTAAAGGCTGCCCGCCCGGGTGAGCGCAAGGTTGCGGCCGTCCCGAATGAATAACTGCACGCCGAATGAATCTTCAAGGCTGGCGATCTGCCGGCTGACCGCGCTGGGCGTCAGTCCCAGTTCACGCGCCGCCCTGGAGAAGTTCAGATGTTTGGCGGAGCTTGTGAAGGCGAGTAATTCGGTGACGTTCGGGTAAAGGTGTTTCATTGGTCTGGCGTCGAAGTATTCCGGATGCGCACAGCGCAATGCGTGTTTTGTACGTTTTTTTCATGACGACGCCATGTCGCATCCGCACACTTGCAAGCAAATCGAAATCTTGCGCCCCAGTCCAGTCAGGGCGCGCAGATTTCAGTCCGTTTCACGAGGAAAGCTTGCATGCAAACGCCTGCCGCACCGGTCATCCAGCCCCATGTTCCCGCTCGTCACAGCAGCGGGGGCTTTGCGTCGATCCAGCGCGTCGCGCTTCATGCCGTGGTGGTGCTCTTCGCGATCTACATGCTGCTGCCGATCGCTCTGCTGCTGATCGGCGCGTTCGGTGAAACGTGGACCAACACCTTGCTGCCGACCGGCGTCACCGGACACTGGTTCGCCGACCTCGCCGCCAACACGAGTTTCCGGCGCGCTTTCGGCGTGAGCCTGATGGTCGCATTGGCGTGTTGCTGCGCGGCTGCCGTGATCGGTTTGCCGCTCGCGTATGCGCTGCACTACCGCTCGCTCTCCGGGCGCGGCATGACCGCGCGGCTGGTCGCGTTGCTGCCGGTCGGGGTGCCCGCGCTCACGCTGGGTTTCGGTTACATCGCCATCTTCAGCGGCGGGCTGCCGACCGGCGTCACCGGACACTGGTTCGCCGACCTCGCCGCCAACACGAGTTTCCGGCGCGCTTTCGGCGTGAGCCTGATGGTCGCATTGG